>NZ_JAOVZR010000002.1 GCF_026619415.1 Hoeflea algicola | reverse complement strand
CCAGCCCCTCCGGGCACCAAAAGCGGACATTCCCAAGTTTTTGATAGATAAGGTTTTTTTGAGACTGGCCGCCCAGAACAAGGGCTTTTGCCAATGTCAGAAAGTCAATTTGTATCGTTGCCTGTATCGTCGGGGGTATCATCCCAAAACGCGGAAATTATTTCCGCAAATCAGCCCAAGACACGTCGCCCTCGCTCCTCACCCGGTCTTTACCTGATCAAAACGGGTTCGGCCTATATGTTTCAGATGCGACTGCCCAAAGCGATCGCCGGTGAGGTCAAGCGGCCTATCCGGGTTGGCCTCGGTGTCATCCCGAAACCTCAGGCCCGCAAGATTGCCGACAAGCTGGCCGCGATCGCACGTGAAAAGTTTGAACGGATCGAGATTGCCATGTCCAAGGCGAACAACGATGAGAACGATTTCTGGCCATTGATGGAAGACATGTTGGGCGGCGATGTTGATGGCCTCGATGAGGAAGCCAAAGGCAAGCGCGCTTGGCAAGCTGTGACCATGAGCCTCAAGTCGGCACTTTACGACATCACCAGTCCTCCTCCTCCGTCAACAGCCGAAGAGGAAGGCAATTTTGCAATGATGCGCGGGCTTGTGCAGATTGCACAGGAAAAGGCGCGCAAGGATGCGGGTGAAGATTACAACAAGGCACTTGGCGATAACGCCGAATTGCTCGCAAGGCGTTTGGTCGAGAGAGCAAAGGACGATCCAGTGTCGCTTCTCATGCCCCCACTTGGAGGCGGCTCAATAGGCAAGGGCAAGATCAGCGCACGGGCCGGACTCGTCAATGCGAAGGTAAAAACGGAGGTCGACAAGGATCGGCGATTTGTTGAACGTGAGCCATCCGACAAACCGTTGTTCAGCATTGCTGCTAGCGAATATCTTGCGCAACGGGTCACGGCCATGGGAGAGGCCAGCGGCGACATCAAGACTGCCGAGATGCGTCTGAACATATTCGTGGAGCTGATTGGCGATCACCCGATCGATCGCTACACGCCGACCGATCTTCAGGCTTTCATCAATTTGATGCAGTTCTGGCCGAGCAAACATAATGATAAACCGTCTCACCTGTCAGCTAGAGAGATCATCGACAGCAATCGGGATTTCAGCAAGAAATCGATTGCGAAGAACACGCTGCAGAATGGTTTCATGGGTGTCATCAAGCCGGTCTTCAGCAATGCAGCCACGCAACATGATTTCGACAACCCAGTGAAAAATGTTGCGCTTAAATACCCCAAGGCTGCCCGGGATGCGGTTTCCGCAGAGCCGTTGTCAGCGAAGAAGCTGACGCAGCTTTTCCGCACGGGCGTTCAATCGCCGTATATCGACGATGTCATGATGCCTCTGCTTGGTTTGCTGACCAGCCGCCGTCTGGGTCTGCTCACGCATCTAGTGGGGACCGACATCACGGAGAAGTTCGACGGAATCTGGGTAGCAGAAGTGGAAGGGATTGCGATGGTCGGAGGTAAGTGGGTCCGACGACCAATCAAGACGACAGAAAGCGGCCGGTATTTTGTACTTCACAATTTTCTGGTCGAGATCGGCTATGTCGAGTGGGCCCGAAAGCAGGGCGACAACTTCCTGTTTCCACAGCTTATGCAACTTGCTAATCCCGCGAAAAATGCGTCGAAATACATGAGACGTCTTTTTGACAAGGCAGGCATCAAAGATTCGCCAGGCGAACGCTTTCATTCTCTGCGCGGTGACTACATTAGCCAGGCACGTGAGGACAAGAAGATCGGCGAGCGTGAACGGCGAATGCAGGCAGGGCATGCGCTCGGCGGCGACGATCACAACAAGTACGGATGGAAAACCCTGACTGAGTCCGAAGCCGAGATGTTCGCTACTTTGCCGCTCAATCCAAAGATTGATTTTTCGATGTTCCGAGACCTGGATTTTGATCAGCTAGCAAAAACGCGGCGGCGGCCCGAAGACCTATAGCAGATGCCTGATCGGAAAGGCCAAAGCCCCGCTGGGGAATTCAGCGGGGCTTTGGTAGGTGTTTGGGGCAGGAATTGAGCGGCGTAACCGCCGAACTCGTGCCCCCTGTTATCGCGACATGCGTACTTCAGCGGGTGCCTTGTTGACCGCCATAAGGTTGTCGAGTGTTGCATCCAATTCGGCATATGAAATGCTTGGTGTGGTCTCATCAGCGTCGGTTTCCTTATCGACCACAATTTGATCATTTTTCGTGACGTCGTTGTCAGCTTTTGCGACATCCAAGACGGGAGCAGTGGCCGGTTTTGGGCTGACAACATATGGTTCGCCATGGACTGCGAAACGTAGCGCCGGGTGTGCCACTTCGATCACCCATTTTTCCATTTCATCGCGGTGAGGCCACGAGCCAGCGCCACCCAAACGGTATAGGCTGTGCTGGACTGCACCCCAACCTGTCTCAACGACCAATCTTTCATGTTCAAGATTGGCTTTCGGCATACGCTCAACCGGCACCAAAGGAGCCACAACGTCTTTGAAAAGATCGGATGCATGGCGTGCATTGATTTCGAGATCAGCTGCCAGCGTCCTCATGACGATCCGCTTTCCGCTTTCGTGATGCGCAACAGCTTCTTCCAGCCCAGCCAAGACAGCGGCGGTCAATCGATGAAACTCCGCGATGCTCGATTTGAGCTTGGCAGCGGCCATTTTCTGTAGCCCTGCTCTACCGCCCACTTGCGTTAGGTCGATATCCTCTGCAGCCTCATCCTTTTTGCCGCCAATCAACGCCTTGATTTCCGCAGGCTTGAGGCTCTTGCCTTCATCATACAGATCGAGAACGGATTCAATCTGATCCGGCTCTGCTTTTGCAAGCTCGATAAGTGCGGTCGACGCGACGGCGTGCTTCTCAAGCCGTTTACGGTGATCAGCAAGCCGTTCATGCACGGAAATGAAATTCCAGGCTGAACGTACGGTATAGCCGCAATGTTCCTTCAGCCAGCGACCGAAGCGTTTTTCCGGTTGCACGGATTTTGCTTCAGCCAGGCACTCGCCCAGTTCAAATACCTGGCCGGTCGACTTGCGATGCAGCGAGACGACCCGTTCTACGATTTCAGCCAAGCGTGCTTGGACGTCAGGTGAAAGTGGTTCTTCATTTTCCCTGGGTGCCCGCGCAGCGTCCACCTTCTCCTTCGTGACACGGTTGTTTTCCGCCCGAGTTTTTTTGGTCTGCTTTACAGCGGCTGCGCGCTGTATTTTCCTGTCTATAGATGCCATCTTTATCTCCCTGTATTGTTAATCTACGCATAAGCAGGCTTTACTATTATATAGTATATCTTTCAATATTACAAGTTTATTATTCTATTGATAAATACATCTTCATAATTGAAATAGAATTCAAGGCTATATTTATGCATTCTTAGATTGATTCTATATTTACATCTCCGCGTTATATGACTTCCCCCACGAGGCTCGAAAGGCATACTGAATGCGCGTCCCAAAAAGGGGCAATCTACATTTCGAGGCAATTCTCAATTGCGGCACGAGCCTGCATCACATGGTTGCCAATGATAGGTTTGACGAAATTGAGCGTGGTGGACGGCCCTCTGGGAGCTTACGGCCCAGAGCGATCGGGTAGCCCAATATTAGATGCGGCGCTGCAGCTATGCGCCTGGGGCGGGACTCTCCGGCATTGATGCAGCGACCCAATCGGTCATGATTGGGGCCGCTTCGGAGGTCTTGAGTGATTTTTATTTCAGAGGGCAAATGACCGGAACAGGGCCGCGACCTGTCAGGCAATTTGTTGGAGCGAAGTCGGGAAAGCAGTCGTTCCGCGTTCACTGGCGCGGTGTCACTCACGGCCCTTAGCTGCCCTTCGATTGGTCCCCAACTAACGGCTGCATTGCGCCCCCACTTCAGCCGTTTAAGTAGCCTTGGCAAATGCCTGTAAGCGGACCTTCTCGTCTGCTCGCTACCAGGTCCAATAGAGGTGGAGAACGCCGCCGGAAAGCTAGAGCGGCTGCAACCTTGACTCACCAGCGCTTAACGATTGCAGGCCCTCAGCGGTAGTCGTCCATAGATTCCTCAAACTGCTCCCCGGCCAGCGCGCTAAAGTGCCTTAATGCGCCTTGGAGGGGGTAGAAGGTTGCCCCACTGCGGTGGAGGAAGTGGCCCTCAAGGACCGAGATGCGGACACCACCCAATCCTTGATAGCCTCGTCGGCAATGCGCGTGAGCACGATTAAATCGTCCTCTAGAAGACGGCGCTCCACCACTAGGCTTGTGAAAAGTTCACTCAGAGCAAAAATCGTACAGAACGACAATCTCGAGGCGCGGAGCATTTGGCCGTCGTCCGTGAACTCATCTGGGCAGGACGGGAATTCGGTCCGAACCTTCCATCGTGCTTGAACGGTTGGCCTGTAGCTGGTGTTCTGACAAGTTTTGCGGATCCATAGTTTCCACCAGGATGCAGGATCACATCACTGATCGTAAGTTTTTCTTTAGCGTCGGTTAATTATTATTAACTTGCGTAAGATATTTTTTTCTCGTCTAGTTGTGTTTAGTGCAAATTCATACAAGAGATTAATCTTAGAATATAGCTATAGAACAGTAGTAAAATAATAATAATAGCTACAAAATAAGATTTATATTCTCTTTACAATTAAGGGAGGAAAAATATGAGCCGGATCAAATTGGGAATCGTCATCTCAACTGTTGCTGCCATTGCACTCGGGTCAACACATGCGATAGCTGAAGAGCAGAAAGTCGTTCAGATACATGAGTACCCGGGCAGTATCATACACATTGTCGACTGGGTCATGCGTGACAAGGGGTTCTGCGCTAAGGAGGGGCTCGATTGCCAACCCGTCTACCTAGCAAGCGCTATATTGGCAATGCAAGCGGCGGCAACAGAGGGGGTGGATATCATCATCAGCTCTTTGGACGTGATGATGCAAGCGGTGGACAAGGGGTATGACCTCAAGATTATTGGTCCGGATCTCACCAACAACGTCTATTCACTGTCCGCTTCTGCCGAGGTCGCGGAGACGGTCGCGGGGAAATCCTACCCGGAGAACATGAAGTCGCTTGCCGGCAAACGTATCGGTGTCGTGGCACGCGGTGGTTCGCCTGAGATGATTGCGAGGGCTCTGTTGGCCGGGGCCGACATGCAGCCTGACGAAGCATTTTTCGTAGCGGTCGGCGGTCCGGCTACTGCGTATGCAGCTCTGGCTGCGAAGCAGGTCGATGCAATCGTGAGTTGGGATCCCGTTCCTGCACTTTGCGACGCGACCAAATCATGCGTTGTCTTTGCTGATCTCTCGCAGGGTGAGGGTCCTGCCGGTCTGCAGGCTATGAACGGCGGCTATGCTGCTTACTATGCCCCTGGCGAGTATGTGCAGGAAAACGCTGCTACCGTGGATGCCTTCGTCCGCGCGCATGAGCAAGCTGTCCAGTGGCTTCAGGACCCGAAGAACCTCAATGAAGTTAAGGAGATCGCCAGCCAACGGTTCAAACTCGGCGACGTCCCCAATCCCGAAGTCGTGTTCGACCAACTTGTCCGGCGCACCATTCAGGGGTACGGCAGTCACTTTGATCGAAAGGCCGTCGATGGCTTTAACGACTTCCTGCTCGCCAACAAGTTGATCAGCGAGCCGTTGTCCGTAGACCGTATTGTATACGATAAGGCACCGTGACGCTTCGGGCGAGTTGTCTTGAGCCGCAGTGCGCAATGGCCTCGTCCCATATGGTGCATGGATATCGATCAATGATGTAGGCTGTTGCCTCTTTGCACTCACCATCGACTGGCTTGTCAGTCGATGGTCGAACGCGGCAAGCTTGATCCTCAGTCGCCAGTCAATGCAATTCCATCTATGGCTTTCTCGACAACGCAGCGAATTACTGCCTAACGCCGTTTTGACACGAGAAACCAATCTGGAGAAGCATCTAGCGCGGTCGCCTTTTTATATGAATTCCTATTCGGAAGTGAGTGGGGATGAGGCTTGGAGATCGACTAGATCAATCCGCAGCAAGAGAACGCATAAGTCCAAGCCTTCGTGACTAGTTTAGAATGGAGAAGACCGATGAGCAGAGAGAACTTGACAGATCGCTTTGATATGTTCCTGGGCACAGCAGCATATCCGGATCCGTTGAATCCATATTCCTCGAATGACTATCGTGGTATAGTTGCTGTATGTCGCACAGATGCTGATGTCGTGAAGCGAATTTTAAAAACAACTCCATTTGAATATGTTGACAATATATTTAATATTACATTTGGAGATTCTAGTAATTCTGTATTTCCTAATAGTCATCAAGTAGACATAGCAGGATACATGCATTGTAGGTTTACGGTGCCGGTTAGATATAAAGATATAGTAGGCGGATACACTTTTACATGGTTCGAAAATCACTTCGCTGCGGTGTGTGCAGGACGCGAGGTTTGGGGGTATCCAAAGAAGTTGATGTCCTCCACCTATGAAGAGACGGATGAGTCAGCCGTTGCTACTTGTGTTGTAGGGGGCAATGAACTCATCACATTAGCTTTTGATTTTAAGAGCAAACCGATTGAGAATCTTCCGGAAGTTAAGCTAAACCCGCATTTGATGATTCATACCGTCGCAAATCCAGAAGGACCAGGTATTCTGGAGAAGCGGATTCTATCGCGTGACCCATCTCCAGATAATAAACCGAAATTCAAGCGCACCGGCAATGTTACTGTCGCCCTGCGTGGCAATCGGTCCAACCCGCTCGATGCGCTGTTACCGATTGAGGTGCTAGGTGGCTTTTACAGTCAAGGCATGCATGTAAGTAGTGATGAGCATGGTTGGGCAAAGATCATAGATCAGCTCAAGTAAACGCTGCCGATGAAGCGACAGCTCAGTTCGCACCGGTTGTGTCGTGGCTGGGCGACGCCTCCTTGGCATTCAAACCAGGCGCCGCCGACTTTTACCCCAAATACCGACGAATTTTCTTCAGGAGAACGCGATGAATAAGTTTGACGGACAGGTGGCTGTGATCACCGGCGGCGCTTCCGGTATCGGCCTAGCTGTAGCTGAGGCGCTAGCCAAGGAAGGTGCGGCGATCGCGATTCTTGATGTCAACGCTGCATCGATTTCTGATGCGCTGGCCACGCTTTCGTTACCCGTCGAGCGTGCCCGCGGATACACGGTTGACGTCACGTGCGAAGACGAAGTGCTAGATGCATTTAGCCAAATCGATGCAACGTTCGGGCGCCTCGATATACTGGTTGGTGCGGCAGGGATCATCGGGCGCGGCTCGCTGGAGGAGACTGAGAGCGAACAGTGGAGGCGAGTTCTCGACGTCGACCTCAGCGGGATCTACATGACCGCCCGCGCAGCGCTTCCGGCGCTCAAGCGCGCGGGAGGTGGAGCGATTGTGAACATTGCGTCGATCGCGGGCATTCGGGCTGTTTCCCCACAGGTCAACGTTGCATACGCCGCCGCGAAAGGCGGCGTCATCAGCTTGACGGAGCAGATGGCCGCTGAGCTTGCTGCATACGGCATCCGAGTCAATGCGGTCTCGCCTGGTTTCGTCGAGACTCCGATGAGCCGTGAGCAGCGCTCGATCGGTGCCCACCACGGCTGGACCAGACGCATACCGCTGCGTCGTTATGCGCAGCCGTCGGAAATCGCTGAGGTCTGCTTGTTCCTCGCGTCCTCGCAGGCCAGTTATGTCACGGGTACCAATCTCGTCGTCGACGGCGGTCTGACTGTTGTGTTGACGTCTGATACGATACCCGCACTGGCTGTTGAGGCGAATCCTTAGGGAGCAACCGCATGACCTCGGTTGTTGTCACCGGCACCACGAACACGTAGCGCCTGAAGATGTTATATTACTATACGGATATTGAACTTAACCATCATTTTAATATTGTTAGGCGATGATGTCCGCTGCAATTGCCTTGGCTGACCTGATGGCGAGCGCAATGGTTGTAGCGGGTATGGATTCCGCCAGTCTTTGAGTTTTCCAAAGATGTTCTCGATCTTGTGGTGGCTAGTGCCCATAGTTAGTTAACATGCATGTAATTACCCACCCCCGAATTCGTGATTTCCGGTTCTTCTACCGGCCTATGCCAGGACGGATGCGATGACCTGGAAGGGGTTTGCGCCTTTGAGGCGGGCGGTGTCGATGGTCGTGCGTACATCCGCCTCGGCTTGGGCGGCCCACATGGCGCGATATCCGTTTGTCACCTTTCGCTGAATGACCCATGGACGGAGCTTTCGCTCAGATGTGTTGTTGGTGACATCGACTTCTCCGGGATAGTCGCAAAACGTCAGCAGCTGATCGCGGGCCCGCCCGATCTTGGCCTGGAGCTTTTGGGCCAGGTCGCACGAAGTCGGGGCGCATAGAAGCCCGGCAAGCTGTTTATCGAATTTGCGCTTCTTGCTTGCGACGGTAGACGCAGCGAATGTGCTTATGGCTCTGGCGAAATCAAACACACGGCCAAACCAAAGCTGGAAGCGAAGAGGGAGATCATCCTCGCCATGTTCCAGCGCAAAGGCTGTATCACGCGCCAAATGTGCAAGGCAGGTTTGATGTCGATGGCCGTGAGATTGCTGGGCTGAATACCGATCAGATATCCATACCTCGGGGACATGGCCGCCCATGGTCTCGTGAACGACCCGTGCTGCACGGGAGTAATCGGGCTGGTGGACAACAGCATCCTTGCAATGAAAAACCCAGTGTTGGGCATTTGTGCCCTCGATACGCACACCGGTTTCGTCGCTGGCGACAACGCGGGCGGCTCGAAGGCTGGCCTTGGCGGCCTGTGCTGTGGCCTGGAAGCTCGGACGGGAGCGGGAAAACATGTTCATGATCGCGCCCTCGCTCACATTAAGGCCGAAGATATCCATGAACACACCGCTCAGGCGTTCGTAAGACAATGCATGGAAACTCTTGAGGTAGATCGCCAGCGCGTGAATGCCTGGCCCGAACGGCGTTGCGGTTGCCACGGCAGGTGCGGTGGCTTTTGTTGTCGTGCCGCATTGCGGGCAATGACAGGAAAAACGCCGATGCCGGGTGACATGAGGACGGATCGCAGGAATATCGATCTCGTCATAGGCCCCGGCCAGCACCATCGTATCATCACCGGAAAACGCATGGCCGCATCTCTTGCAGGCGGTCGGTTCATGATCGCGAAACATGTCGGCAAAATCCGCCAGCACCCTATTGTGGGGTTCATGCCCGGGCTTGGCTCCACCCGGTCGTGAGTTGACGCGTTTCTCTTTCTTGTCCGTCGAGGGCGGCTTGGAAGACGTCCGAGAATCCTTGGAAGGCCGTTGGAGCCGAAGCACCATCTCGATCAATTCGTCCTTGCTCAGCTGCTGCAAATCAGTCCGATCCATATCATCATGGATTCAGACATTGTGGTGCATGGCAAGGGGGTGGGTAATTACACATGCATCTAGGCCCCACCTGCATTGAAACAGGAACGAATGAATGTCCGCTTAGGTCAACTGTCGTCAGTTAGCGGCCAGTTCCCTCCCTACCCCATTTAGGCCATTCGTTCCCAGCGTAGTGAACGGCAGCTTCCCGCCCTCTTAGGACCTCGGTGCAGAGTGCAGCGAATGACTGCTTGCAGGAGCTGGGACCAAGAAAGCGAACGGCCGCGCTGAGGGCGCAAAACTGTCACCCAATAAGTGGGTGGAGGACGTCAGTTGATCACTACGCGACTTATTTCCTGAACGGGACCACGTTTGATCCACCGTTAGCGAAAACCATGGCACCTTCGTTTCGAATCGTGGTGACAGCCTCTTCGAAAGCGGCTCTGTCGTCGTCAAACAAATCATCCCAGACGATTGATGTTCCGTCGTCGATCACAACTTCCAGCGTCCACCCAATTCCACCTTCAAGCTTGTAGATGTCTATCTTAAAGGGAACGCCGTCTTCGACAATCCGCCGCGACATGCCTGAAATGATCAGGTTTGGTTCCCGGTCCATGATGGCACCTCTGTTGTATCGACGTTCAGATAGTATGCGCTCTGACGACCATTGCCAATGTCTGTAACAGGTCGGTCCGCAGCTGGACGAGGCACCGCCGCCGTGGGGTCGAAATCGGCTATTCAGCGATTGCGACTATCAGTTTCTCAGGAGCGCAGTCAGGAAGAGGTCAGCCTGATCACAGACACAATTACCAACCGCCGATCGGAAAGGCAGCTGCAAGAAAATCCTGTCCGTCTTGGAACTACTTTAAGCGTTTCAGCCGACAAGAGAGCCGCATAACATGCTAGTTGCGTAGTTGTTCTTTGGCTGGTCTTTCAAGACGCCCGCGTCATCTGTTAACCACTCCGGAGCTCTGTTCCGGATACGTTCTTTTTTGTCTTGCCGGACAAGCAACTCCGGACTATTTATCGTTTGTCGCCAGAAACTGAATTTCTGCAGTGACTTAACGGCCCCCGCCGATGCGTCAACATCGAACGAGGGCCTGACCCGCAACCTTGGTAAGAAGGCATAAGGCTATGTTGACCTTTATCGTTATCTCCCCCGATGGGGAAGACCGATCCCACCCCTCTCCTGTTGAAGCCCGATCACGGCAACGCATTACGCGGGCTGGCGACCTATGGCGGTCACCTATCTCGTTCTCTCGTCGCTGATCGTTTCACTTCACTGCGATAGCGCCAGTTCCTCGCCGACATTAAAGCTCAGGCTTCCCCATCTTGGACAGCCAATGCGGAAATTATTTCCGCATACGAGCCTCTGAGGCTGCCTGGCTGCCGTCATCGCTCCCCACAGGAGATTTCCATGACCAAACTCAAGAAAACCACTGCACCCGTGTATGCGCATTCCGCCAATTCTCTGGAACTGAAGCAGCAGTTCGATGCGTTCATCAACGAACTCGTCGATCCCTCGCTGTCGGTAGACGCCATTGCACAAGCACTATCTGGCGGTATTGATGCCCTTGCCGCTGTGCTTCGTCCACTGCCTGCAATTGAAGGCAGGCTCATCGAACTCGGCATCGCTGCAGTTGCCAGGTGCAATACGGACCTGAAGGTCCTCACGCAGAACCTGCGGTTACCAGTTTCGCCAACTGCGCTGCAAATCGTCGAGATGAATCACGCCGAGAATTTCAGGGCGTTAACGTTCGATTCCGACATGGGCGGCCGCAAGACATATACGCCGGACTTTGTCATTCTCAATCAACGCACGAATACGGCGCACGTGGTCGATGCGAAACGCAGTGTCTACACATATGACCGCGTTCGGCTTGTTGATCTACAGAACCGCATGAAAGCGGCGGGTCTTTCGTTGCCAGACTTCCTCTACAAGGAACATCAACGCCTGAACGTCAAGGAAGTCAGGATCGTTATCCTGACTGCTGACAGTCGGAAGACGGACCTGAACGGCGGTATCTGGCATCTCTCGCAGCTGGACCACCTGGTTCAAGTTGAAGGTGCTGGCGCAGCGATCGCATCTTTGCAGGCAGAGTTTCGCTCTCGTGTTGACGAACACTGGAAACAGGCATGCGCGGCTTTCGCCCAGGCCTGTCATTCGCCGATAGCACCCCCGGGCAAGTCCGAGGGCACGTTCTATGAGGTGGAGACTGATGACGAGGATAATCAGTCTTCTGACGAAGCCGACGTCATGGACGTCAGCGGCAATGCGCAGCTGATCAAACTGGGCTTTGCTCAAGCGCCTACCCGTCACTGACGGACGCCTGCCTCCACTCACTCATCAACTTTTTTGTTCACGACACCCGCCGATCCCAACGATCCGGCGCAGGAGAAATCTGTCATGCGTAAATCCGATCCCACCACCAAAAGCAATGTCATCGCGTTTCCAAAGCAGCAGCGGAAGCATCCTTCCGCTACCTCGGTCCACCCTCAAAGACCTCTTACGCGCAAGCCTAAGCGGCGGCAGAGCAAACCCTCACCCGAGTTCCGACCTCCGCTTCACGCAAGTACGGGAGATGACGTACTGCATCGACATCGCCAGCGAATTGAAATCCTGACGATGAAGGGCAACCCGACGCCTGAGCTGATCGATGAGATGGCTCCAGGTCTTGTCCGCAACATCCTTCGCCGCGCCGGACCAGATTATACCGGCAAGGCCGAGCTAACCAAACATCTAAAGCGGCGGCTTGATCTGATGTGCCGCTTCAAGCATCCCGCGGCCCTCATCCTGAAAGACTGGCTTGATGGAAACAGACGGTTCCTGCCAGCCAACATCCAGACAATCGCGGAGTATTCCACATGCGCCGAGGAGCAAAAGTGATGAGCAAGATCAACAAACGCGTCTCCAAATATCTCATTGCTCGACTGAAGCGCGCCGCTCGGCTTAAATCCTTTGGGCAGGCCATGGACGCTGGCATTCTCGAAAGTCAGCCGCTCGCCGAAACTGAGCACGGCGGGGTGGTCTGGAACCTCGCCGCGGAAATGGCAGTGCTGATTTCCGGTGATGTCGATCAGGACCGGAAACTGGTCCAATCGCTTTTGGAGGCATCCTCACGAAACAGGAAGCAAATCGAGAGACGGATCAGATCTGGCGAGTTCGATGCATTCAATTTGGATGAAGAAAACGGCGCTGATGAAACTGTTGGCGCATCCGCCAAGTCTGCTGGAAACGCTTCGGGACATTCCGACACGCTGCCTGAAGCTGGCGGTGAAAGTGAGCCGCCCGCAAACCTGACGTCCAAATCAGGTGGCCCAGTTCCTGGAGAGGGTAAGGCGGCCAATTTGTCCTCTCAGAAAATGGCGGCACTTAGGGGTTATGTTCTTTCGATTGTTGCAGGCTTTGCGCCGGCACCCAAGGTTCCGGAAGTTGCTGCAGCACTACTTCTAGCAAGGGCAATCGAGCGGGATGAGCACGGCCTTGACCGACTGCTCTCGATCATGAAACGAAGGAAATCGATTGTTGCTGTCCAGGTCCCAGTCAGGGATTTCGAACGACACTTCGGCTGTCTTCTCGAAGACGGCTTGCCGTTGCCGTTTCATGTGTCGCTTGAACCGATAGCAGAAGGCCCAACGTTGACTGGCCGCTTCAAAGCACTTGCGGATACAACGCCACGGAAATCCTTCAGCTGTTTCGGGAGCGCTTCGCTAAAGCGGTATGATGATGATGACGAACTTCGCACGATCGTATCGAAGCGGGTTCTCACGGCGTTCAAACCGCTCATCATTTGCGACGAGCGTGATCAGCCCCTACCGGCTCGGCTTGTCGCTGTCGCGGACATGGTGATCTCGGGAAGCGGAATTGATGCCAGCCTGATCGCAGATGTGCTTGCAATCTGCCACAACATCCCGATCACTCGGACTTGGTTCCTCATGACGGAACTCGATTTCGAGCCCGGTCATCTCGGCATTGATGATCTCGCGATTGCAATTCGCCCTGGACGGTCACCGACCAAAATCATGGCAATCCTGACGACGCTTGAAGCCGAAAACCGCGCCATGGCAGAAGCAAAGGAGGACGAAGAAAAGGAGGGCCGATTAGGCGCTTTGCTAAAACGCTCTGATGCAAAGAAGCGCGAGAAATATTCGGGCTGCTTCGACATCATCGAGCCAGACAAAGAACTGACTGCGCCAGAATCAGGCAAGGGGCAGACGGCGAAACAATCTGCCAAACCGACGTCCGGAAAGGATCACCTCTTCGTTGAAAGATTGGCCGGTTATGGTGATGCACAGCAATGGGCGCTTGATCTCAAGCTCGACCTTGAAGCATTCGGTAACAAGGAAGTCGGCTGGCCCGATCTCAGCTCACGGCTGCTGTTATCCGGGCCGCCCGGCACGGGCAAGACAACATTCGCAAAGGCACTCTGCAACACGCTTCAGGTTCCGCTGATCGCGACGTCGGTTGCGAGATGGCTGGAAGCGTCGAATCTTGGCGATGTTCTGGCAGCGATGAATGCAACATTCAAACATGCCACTCGCAGTGCACCTTGCATCCTGTTCATCGATGAAGTCGACAACATCGGAAACCGCGGCAGCAGTGACCGACCATATGATGATTACTGGTCGAGCCTCGTAAACCGCGTGTTGGAATTGCTGGATGGAGCGGCAAAAACGGAAGGCGTCATTGTCGTTGGAGCAACCAACCGGCCAGACAAGATTGATCCTGCACTTTTGCGTTCAGGCCGTCTTGAAAAGCACATCATCATCCCACAACCCGATACCGCTGCCTTGGTAAAAATCATTGCGCATCACTTAGGAAGTGACCTCGACTCGGTCTTGAACAGCAGTGAGATGGGCAGGTCGACCGGTCGCAACAGTTCGGCGGAGACTTTGCTTGCACAGACCAACACCACCATTGCCGGCAACGGCAGTGATCAACTCCACGACAGCAAGGAAGGAGTGCTCATCAATGGATAATTCTCATCTCTTGGCTGCAGCGCCCGATGTGAACCCGGTACTCCTGCCTTTGGCGCTGGCTGCTGCTGGTAGCACAGGTGCAGACATCGAGCGTCTGATCCGTGAGGCTCGTCAGAAAGCTCGCCGTGAAAAAAGGCAGCTCACTTACAGCGACATCCACGCAGCGCTTACCGCGGGCCAGGCAGCTATGCCACCAGACCTCGTCTGGCGCATCGCTGTCCACGAAGCAGGCCACGCGCTGGCGTGGACTGCGTTCGACATCGCAACCGTCTTTACTGTGACCGTTGGAAATGGGTCTGGCGGCTATGTCGAAAGCGAAATGCGACAGGGTGTTGTCCAAACTCAATCTTGGTTCAATCAGATGATTGCTTGTGTACTCGCTGGACAAGCAGCAGAAAAGCTCATCTTTGGCGAAGCTGGTGTTGGCGCTGGCGGTAGTGAAAGGTCTGACCTTGCACGAGCGACCAAGTTTGCGACTGACTCTGAAACGAACATCGGGTTCGGCAGGGTTCAGCCATTGCTCTATCGATCATTGGAAGAACAGCCCTCCATGCTTTCCCTTGATCGACAGCTTGCGCAGCATGTTCATGACCGGCTTGAGGCCGCAGAGAGGATGGCTCTCGAACTGCTGTCCCAGCATCAGGATGCATTGTTGGCACTGGCAACCCGCCTTGCAGAAGCAAAGACGTTGGATGGCGGCGAAGTGAGAGCACTGCTTGTTCAAGAAATGAATGCCGCCGCAACCGGCTCCAAAAAAGCGGCGCCCTGAAACTGCGATTCAGAATTCGGCTTCCGCGTTACCAAACCCGGCGCCCGCGATTCCCAGGTCGGCCTTTGCGATTCTCAATACTGAAACGGCGATTCCGACCCAGGATTCGCCGTTTCGGAAATCAGTCCCTGCGTTGCCAAATTCAGCCTTGGCGGATCCGATCTCAGCGCAGCCGTTTCCAACCCAGGAATCTGCGATTCACGTCAGACGATCAGCGGCCTTCACGGTCATGATTTGCGTTAAGGCGTGAATCAGCTAACCAAGAGCCAGGGCGGGCCCTCTTTCAGGAAGGCTCATTATGACAAAAAGACATAAGCGGAAACCGGAACTCACTTCGGCACAGATTGATGACCTCGTCGCCTGGACGACAGACATGCATAAAGACTTGGTCCCTCTGCTTTGCGACCTCAAGCCCCAGAGCGCACACTACAATGCTGTCGTTGACCTGAGCGATGCGCTGGCACGGACAATCCGAAAGGTCTCGGGCGATGAACCCAAATGGATGCAGCCCCGCATCAGCCGTTGACGCCAACGGTAATTCAGGCCCGTGGATTCTGGTAACGGCAAGTTGCGGCGGCGTGCTTGGAGATTGTTGGCGCTTCCAACGCTCCATGCACTCAAAGGCGGCTGCAGGGAATTCAGCAAACAGCGCGCCGCAATTTGATATCCATTGAAGCAACGTGCAGGTGACCCGATTCAAGTCATCGCGACGCCAGCTCAATCCGCAATGACGTGCGGGCAACTCGAAACAAGTCAGCTCAATTTATCCTGCCGCGATTCTGGACTCGGTCTTGCCGATTCGAAGCCGGGAAACCGCGATTCCTCTTTGCACGCCGTTTGTGGCAGTGGGGTTGGTGACCTCGAAACCAAGCCGCGGCCCCCCCTTCCAGATTGTCAACATTGGGAGGCAAACGGCGTTTGTTCCTTGCATCGCCGGCCATCAGACTGGGTTTCCACGATGAACAGGGAGATCAGGATGACAAGAAAAACAAATGGGGACAGAAATGCCAAGCAGCGTGCCCGCCAGCAGAGAGTGAGAGATGAGGCCCGTTTTCGCTGTCGGCCGTCGCGAGATGATCTGGCCCGCATGCTGCTGTGGAAAATGATCATGAGTGCCGAGAAGCACCATCTAGGACAACGCCAGGCGCTGGACCGGTTGCGCGATGAGATAGTTGATGGCCTTGAGCTTCAGGGGTTTGATGTTCGTGAAAGCGAAGATGTCTTCGAAGAACTTGCTGCACGTTACGCCGATGGTCTCTTTCCATTCCGTCCTAAGCGGCATCTGAAGCCTGCCTGAACCGCCATGTTCAGTGCCGTTTTTCAAACGCCGTTTAATCAATCATATTCGCTTTCCCCCATTACTTCCGATCACGGCGTTTGCGGAGGAATCGCAGCAGCATTGCTCAACTTTCCTGAAACAAGCTTGCTGGCAATACATATTGAATGATGGCAATGGTAGTTGACGATCTCCTCTCGTAGGCGACATCAGATAACATGAATGTGGACACAACATTCAGTGGTGAGGAACGCCAGTTAGACGTCTGATCGCTGGATAATCGAATGTTTATGGCCCGCGTTTTCTGGGCAGGACATATATTTAGCTGTGGTCTTGGCGCTTGTGCCAAGGTTTTATGGACATACGCCTTCTTCCGGGCAGGCATTGCCACCGCAGCAAGTATCTACGCCGTGAACACAAGCCATTTTGGCATCGTTGCAGATATTAATCACATCAGTTTTTTCTTCTCCTGTTTCAAGATTGATGAGTGCAGGAGACATCATTGCAATCTCCACAATCTTCGAATTTGAACCAGCCAGAGCAATATTTGGTCCAGCAATGAAAGCTATTGAAAAAATGGCGGCAAGAATCACTTTTTGCATTTGATTTCCCTTTTCTAGATTGGGCGCAATCATGGAAATTTGCATGCACCTATTTCCAGTATGCGCTCTCCTCACTCCATTAAGCCGTGCCGATGAAACCAAAAAATGTCAGACGCTACAACTAGGACACATGTACTAGCAAAAAATTTGGTGACCTTCCCTCGCTCGGTTGCTCAACCATTTTTCGACAATGCGTAAATCCGGCCACCAAAATATACAAAGACACAACATCGTTCTCACCAAAAACGCCAAGCGGCATCCTTGGTTTGAACTCGACCTAGACCTCCGGTCCATTGAAAGACGGTTCCGTCCATATTTCTGACATTTGTCGGATTTTATTGCGCGGCGGCCCAGACATTTGTCCACAACTCCGTTCACGTCTTTATGGCAGGTCTCGATTGAAACCCAGGCATTAATGAAACAGAGGTTTTGAGGCAGAAGCTGCCGATCGGTTCTCTAAATGAGATGGAAGGAAAATTGTTGACAAAGCCGATTAATAGCTCTCGCAGTGACTTGCCATTGCCCTTTTTGCTTCAGAGGTGCCGCGAGCAGAAAAACTGGCAATTTCCTGGCCCGATTGATTGGTGATCATCATATGCCCGGCAGCGGCAAAGCCCTTTAGAAAAGCCGCGCTTGGTTGGAATTGACCGGTCCACGCTCTGTCGGGGCCAAAATACCACATTCTGACGGGGTAGTTGGGAGACACTCTGTCACTCGACACGAAAACAATATTGAGCACCATTTCAGTGTCGTCTTCTCTGCTCAACAGCTGGATATTCTCCCCAATGAGCAATGCATGCGTTTGGTCAGAGTCCTGCGAACATCTCAGGGAAAAGCTATTGTCGTCCTGTGTTATCTTTGAATATGCATATTTTTTCCCCCGGCTGTCTTTACCGGCATTCGTTTTCCATGAAATCTGGTTTTGCGACAAATCTGCAGATGCGCCATCACCTTCTTCCGGCATGCTCCAGGGCATGAACTCAACATAAACGGGAACGCCGGGGGAAAATGTGACGTCCTGCTTGTTCCAATCGAACCGCATGGCATTTGCCATCCGGCCATTCAGATCATTGCAATAGTGTTGATAAATTGCAGGTTCGGGGACGACGATCATGTCGGAGCCGCTGCAAACCGCGTTGATCATTTCCGTTTTCAGTGCCAGATAGGCGCCAATTGTCGTTCCCGTTTTAGGGAGCTCGTAATAGACGCGGGCTCCAATCGTGGTCAGGGACATCCGGTCCTCAGGCGTCTGAGCTACCCTGATGAAATCACGAGGCCTGACGGGTTCGAAGACAGAATCCGTTACGTTCAACCAACTTTCTTTTCGCTTGCGAAAAAACAGGAGTGCATGGGTGGCCGGAACTCCCTCATCAAATATCGACTGGGATATTCCAACTAGTGGATCGCCATTTTCCAGCCGCCACAGAACCACCTGAATTTCTTCGGCACCGCCGCCGGTCCCTTCGTCCACAATCCTGATGTAACCATTACGTTTATCAACTTCGATCGGCAAATACTCGTCCCAAGCCGAAGCCTTGACGACCCATTTTCCGCTTCTTTTCTCGATCCTGTACTCCAATTGCGAACTGGCCATTTCCCGCAGCTCGGAATAAAATTGAAGGATATCATCCTTCGCTTCCACAGCACCGACATTGGTACTGCAGACAGAGAACAGAGCAATCAAGCAAAGCACAAGTTGCCTTGCTGAGCTACGAGACGATGAGAAGAACCTGAATTGCATTTGAAGAGAAAACCTGTCCGAAAATTGAATTTGCCATTCCCGGCAACACCAGATGCACTTGGAAATTTTGATGTCGTATCGCGGGACCTGGTATCCGGCTTCAGAAACTCGCTTCTGCGTGCCTTGCTGCCGATCAGGAATCCCTATTAGTCAGGAACCGAACTGCATTGAATTTTCATCGGAGGTTTGTGACATCCACGCGGCCACCAGTAGTTGATTTGTCCGGAGTAAAACGTGCCACACAAGTCCTGGCCGTTGCAGTTGCATTGAGCGCTTGAGTAGCAAACCGGCTGTGAATTGTTTGGCACCCAGCCTGTCGTAAAGCTGCCGCCGACCTGATCCCAACGTGATTTGTACGTTTGCGCCGAAATCTCGATGTCCGGTTGATGTGGATTGGGCTCTGCGGCGATCACTGAGATCGACGGAAAATCTGTGTGTATGGTTCGCTGATTTTCAGCCTGGTCAAGCAAGGAACCCGATCCATTGGTTTCAGCCAGACCGGCTCCCGAAGTGAGGCACAACAGTGCTCCTGCAAGAAAAGTGACTATTTGTAGAGAGCTTCTTTTGTCAGTCATAGATCAATCCTGAAAAATGTTCGGTTGTCATGCGTCAACATTGGAGCCGAAAGCAGATCACAGGCAATTGGTACAGATGTACCATGTCGCAAGCTCGCGAACGGGATTTTCATCTATGCTTCGCCGCACTTAACCGTCTCGATCGGAGACGCCGGATGAGCGGCTACGGTCTGGCTGGCGATTGTCGGAGGCTGTCGAAATCCGGGTATTCAAGGGGTCGGCGTAACTGTCGCCCCAACGCGGAGCAGTTTGAGCCATCCGCTGATTGAACCAAAGGAGATCGGTTTCCACCTCCCCAAAAAGCTCTTTCCGCGATCAGAGCCTGGTTCCTGTGGTTGCAAAGCAGACAAAGTCCGCGGCGCATGAAGACGACATTCATGCCTCGGCTGCTTTGCTAGCCTGTACATCTGTACATGTAGACACCCAAGCCCGAATTTCGCTAGTTTCCAGTAATTACCCACCCCCTTGCCATGCACCACAATGTCTGAATCCATGATGATATGGATCGGACTGATTTGCAGCAGCTGAGCAAGGACGAATTGATCGAGATGGTGCTTCGGCTCCAACGGCCTTCCAAGGATTCTCGGACGTCTTCCAAGCCGCCCTCGACGGACAAGAAAGAGAAACGCGTCAACTCACGACCGGGTGGAGCCAAGCCCGGGCATGAACCCCACAATAGGGTGCTGGCGGATTTTGCCGACATGTTTCGCGATCATGAACCGACCGCCTGCAAGAGATGCGGCCATGCGTTTTCCGGTGATGATACGATGGTGCTGGCCGGGGCCTATGACGAGATCGATATTCCTGCGATCCGTCCTCATGTCACCCGGCATCGGCGTTTTTCCTGTCATTGCCCGCAATGCGGCACGACAACAAAAGCCACCGCACCTGCCGTGGCAACCGCAACGCCGTTCGGGCCAGGCATTCACGCGCTGGCGATCTACCTCAAGAGTTTCCATGCATTGTCTTACGAACGCCTGAGCGGTGTGTTCATGGATATCTTCGGCCTTAATGTGAGCGAGGGCGCGATCATGAACATGTTTTCCCGCTCCCGTCCGAGCTTCCAGGCCACAGCACAGGCCGCCAAGGCCAGCCTTCGAGCCGCCCGCGTTGTCGCCAGCGACGAAACCGGTGTGCGTATCGAGGGCACAAATGCCCAACACTGGGTTTTTCATTGCAAGGATGCTGTTGTCCACCAGCCCGATTACTCCCGTGCAGCACGGGTCGTTCACGAGACCATGGGCGGCCATGTCCCCGAGGTATGGATATCTGATCGGTATTCAGCCCAGCAATCTCACGGCCATCGACATCAAACCTGCCTTGCACATTTGGCGCGTGATACAGCCTTTGCGCTGGAACATGGCGAGGATGATCTCCCTCTTCGCTTCCAGCTTTGGTTTGGCCGTGTGTTTGATTTCGCCAGAGCCATAAGCACATTCGCTGCGTCTACCGTCGCAAGCAAGAAGCGCAAATTCGATAAACAGCTTGCCGGGCTTCTATGCGCCCCGACTTCGTGCGACCTGGCCCAAAAGCTCCAGGCCAAGATCGGGCGGGCCCGCGATCAGCTGCTGACGTTTTGCGACTATCCCGGAGAAGTCGATGTCACCAACAACACATCTGAGCGAAAGCTCCGTCCATGGGTCATTCAGCGAAAGGTGACAAACGGATATCGCGCCATGTGGGCCGCCCAAGCAGAGGCGGATGTACGCACGACCATCGACACCGCCCGCCTCAAAGGCGCAAACCCCTTCCAGGTCATCGCATCCGTCCTGGCATAGGCCGGTAGAAGAACCGGAAATCACGAATTCGGGGGTGGGTAATTACAGTTTCCATTTTGAAAACGCAACAAGTCTGTTTGCAATATGCAGAAATCTTGTAGGTATTTCAGAATGTTATTCGTTTATTGGAGGCTTTCATAATGCGTTTTTGGCTCGCTGCGTTTATATTTCTGTGTGTGAACAATAGTGCCGCGTTTGCTCAGGGCTGTGTCGATTATGACATCTATGATGCCGGCAAGACATATCCAGGCGCCCGGTTCATTGTGAACTATTTGGCCGACATCCAGGAGCAGGATCTTTACAACTCCAAAGGGGTGGGGTTGTCGAATGCGGAACAGATCCTGCGTCAGGATCGCGCCAATGTTCACAAATTCAAAACCGGCAGCGAGATGGATAGTCATGACAGTTTTTTCGGTAAACCAGCAAACCGCGCGCTGCTGGAGACCGGTCAGCTCGTAACTTATTGCAACATTAATCTCACCGCACTCAAACGCCAGATTTCGCAGGGCCGAGTTCCCGGCTTGCTTGACGTGATGGTGTTCAAGATGCTTGGCACGGGACGCTATACGGTGTTCATCAATGTTGTTGGCTAACAGGGATTTTGCCTGCGTAGAAATCCATTAAAGCGGCGCGGGAACCTGTTTTGGCCAAGCCGCTTCTTTCCCGACATAAAGCGATTGGGCACTGACGCCCAATGACTTCAAGACCATTCGCAACCTGGCAGTCGCGCTCAGCTAGGCTGTCGTGATTGAAATTGTTACCAAAATGACTGTGCTCATGATGGCTCTCATGCCTCTGAATCGAGGGAGAACGTGCCTGCGAATCCAAGGGCTATTCATTCACTGTCTGTCGCAGGCTGGTTGCGCTCTCGGTTGGCCCGCTGGTTCTCCTTGAAAGGAAACAGCCAAAACCCAAATGCCGATACGAGACACAATACTGATGGAAAAACCAATACGATTATTGCAACGAAGAATATGGATGTAGCAATTATTGCAAATGTAACGGGCATTACAGCGAAGAATATATCAAGTCCAAGGTATTTGGAAACAAGAATGGATGTGACTAGTTGAGCGGACACGAGCAAAAGAAAGACACAAAATTCCCCGTCACAAATAGCCATATCCATTTTGCTTATGAAAATGCTCGCAGTCACGGCTACCATGGACGCGACTAGAAAATGGAATGCCGCACGGCCGGAAGCATTGCGCAGAAAGAGCGCGCCGCAATACAGCGCGAGATAGGCAACAATTATTGCTGAGGTAAACATGAGTTCAGAAGGCATGGTGATGTTCCCTTGGTGGAGCCCGTCTCTGAGAAAACTGCGCAAATCATCGGCGCCGGCGGAGCGGCAAACGCCAAGGGACGTCTTTGATGGCGCAGCCTGGAACGCCCGCTTTTGCCTTGCGCCAGATTGCTCGGCCTGCCCCATAAGGTGATCCGGGATTGATGTGGTCGGAATGAGTTTCGCTATTGAGTAGGCGGAAAGATGCGCTCACCCTGTCTGCCTCTATCCGCGCACACCCCCGGTCGACGTTGCCCCCTTGAGTTCGAAATTCTCCCCCTCAAGCAGTTTCTTGATCTTGATCCACGCCTTTGATGCCATGCCGGGCGGCGGCGCGGCTTTTGGGGCATCTGGTATTTGATAAGACATCTTCTCGGTGATCTTGATGAGCCCGCCACGAATGATTATGTTCGCTCTCGAGTCCTCTTCCACATTGACCTTGTCGCCAACGTACAACGGGGAGCCTGGTCTGGCCGGCAATGTCCTGATTCCCCGCTCAATAAACACCCTTCCGATGACGGAGCTGATATTGCCTTCGGATTTGACCACTGAGCCTCTGTATTCGTTGATAACTTTCACAAGCGAATATTTTGCGATTTCAGCGCTGGCTTTTGCCGCCGGTACTTGCCTGATCTTGACCTTCGAGGTGTAGATTGAATCCGGACCATGCTTCAAATAATAGGTGCGGCCGGCATCGGCGTTCAGCTCAAATTGCTCCACCCCTTCGGAATAGATACCGAGATGGGATTCCGGCGTGAGCGTTTTTATCCCGGCATTTGTCTTGATGGCTATAAACGATCCGTTTTTCAGTGCGCCAATTTTGGTTCCATTGTACTGAACTGGCCATGCTGTCGCGGAGCCGACAAATCCGCCTTCGCGGTAAATCAGCAGGAACACCTCGTCGCCATTGAGGCTTTCAGCCCGTTGAGTGCTAGCCGCAACAATCGTTCTCTGTTCACCGCTTCCTCGTGTCGAGACAGCGCTGGAGGATTCCCACGTTGACGAACACCCAGATGCAATGAACAGAAGAATTAGAAACAGGTATTTCATGAAATTTGCTATTTCTTCAGTTCACATACCACGGAATTATTTCCTGAGTTTTGGCGAATGCCAATGTATCCTCGATATTGCCAGGTCTCTTTTGCCTTTTTAAGTGCATATGAATTCGAATAGAAATCCGTGTTGCAGTACCGTCCAAATCCAACGCAACCGCTCTGTATTCCATTGCAACGGGTATCTGTGTACAGGCCTTGCACATTTCCGGCATGATCACTGAAGTAAAAGGGTGCGCTTGTGCCTGCCAGGCTGGCGGTCGACAAAGCGCACAACAATGCTCCGCCCAGGAAAGTCAGTTTTTTAATTGAGTTTTGATTTCCAACCATTTTCGCTTCCAATCATTGCTTATTGCCAAGGTGGCTGAAAGCTAGATGCGAGAGACGGGCTGTTGCAATTGGGACAGATGTACTAGTGCGCCAGCTCTTCTGCCGGGCTAGGTTAGGGCGTGTTTATTAGGATAGACGTCGTATGAAAACGCTGTTTCCCGGTGACGTTGACTTCCAGGCGGACCGCGCCCGCTTGTTTGCGCGTGCGCCCGCCAAGATTTTTTTGGCCACATTGCTTCAGCAAGCGTACTCATCTATCTCGCCTGGGATGTGCTGGCGCTGCACTGGCTTGCACTGTGGGGCGTTTGGGAAATTCTGGTGACGCCAACTCTGCTCTACGTTCTCGGCAAACAAGCTGAAAACCCGACGAGCCGGGAGCTCAATCTGGATCGTTGGCAGAACAAACTGCACGCGCTTTTTGCCCTTGTTGGCACCAGTTGGGGTACGTTTCTCTTTTTCGGGCTGGACGTTCAAAACCCGGCGCATTTTTCCATCCAGATGGCAATCGTGGCGGGGGCTTCAGCCGCTGCCGCTCGCTCCCTGGGCATATTCAAGTTCTCGTTCTTTTTCTACGAAATCCCCTTTACCGGGCTACTCGCCATCCGGATTTTCATGATCGGCGGCGATTTTGTTCTGCTGGGGGTTCTCGTCCTCATCTTCGCTGTCATGATGTGTGGATTGGCCAACGACACCAGCGAGGAGTTGTCCGAGTATCTGGCGACCAAACTCGAAAATCTCGATCTGGCAGATAAATATCTCGCTGCTGCAAAGAAGGCGGATATAGCCAATGCCGCCAAGACCCAGTTTCTGGCGCAGGCAAATCACGACTTGCGTCAGCCAATACATGCCATCGGGCTTCTTACCGAGTGCTTGCGGGATCAAAAACTCGATGCCGACGGGGAAGATGTTCTGGATACAATTGATCTGTCCATCGACAATCTTTCCAATTTGTTCAAATCCCTTCTCAATGTCACTTCACTGGATTCCGGCGGCCTGAAACCCGACCTGACAACTTTTTCTCTGGATGAAGTGCTGCGCCAAACCGTGCGGCAAGCGCTGCCTGAAGCAGAAGAGCATGGTGGTACCATAAAGCTGGTCGGCACTTCGATCAGTGTGAAAACCGACAAGGCCCTTCTGTCTTCGATACTCCAGAACCTGGTTTTCAATGCTGTCAAATACGCCCCGGGAGCCAAGATACTTCTCGGTGCAAGGGTCAGAAATGGCGCGGCGAGTGTTCATGTTCTCGATCAGGGAATTGGCGTGCCGGATCATCTCCAGGAAGCGATTTTTAACGAGTTTGTTCGCGGCAATCCGCACGGTCCGGGCCGCAGGGATGGGCTGGGTTTGGGGTTGTCGATTGTATCGCGGACGGCGCGCCTTCTGGGTCTGGATGTGGATTTCAGGTCGACAGAGGGTGTCGGTACCCATGTCGCCATTGAGGGACTTCGCGTTTCGTCCCGACCAATTCAAGAACAAGCTGTTGCCGTTTCCAGTGAGGTTTTCAAAAAGCCCAACAAGACTGTGCTGATCATCGACGACAATCCTCAGGTGATGAAGGCAATGAAGAACCTTCTCCAGAATTGGGGCTATGACGTGGAGACCAGGACTCCCATGTCGGAATTTCCAGCACGCTTTGACGTGCTGCTTATGGACTATCACCTCAATACCCCGAAAAACGGCATCGAGCTTGCAAGAGAAATTAATCAGAGAGCCCCGGTGCCTACCGCAATTATCAGCGGCACCATCACCGACCAGATCGAGGGATTTGCAAAACAGGAGGGATTCTGGACACTCCACAAGCCTGTGTCGCCAATGCAACTGCGATCTGTCCTATTGGCAATGACAGCCAACTACGCCGACGCAAGCTGATGAGTTATATCAAGCCATACAAAACGGCCAATGCCGATGCGGCCGAGCGAGTGGATACACCCAGTGACTTGAACACTGCGGAAATATGTGCGCGCACGGTAAAGGGAGAAATCCCCAATTCGCGCGCAATTTCCTTGTTTGTTTTTCCCTGGCCCAATCCGACGAGCACATCGATGTGCCGTTGCGGGAGGTTCGGGATAATGCTTTGTCCGATCGAATCATCGCCATCCAGACAGACAACAATTTCACCCTCGACGACTTTGTTGATGGAAAGCATAATTTCGTCGGCGGAGACGGATTTCGAGATGAAACCGTTTGCCCCCGCCGCGATCATTTCGTCCGCAACCGTCTTGTCGTCAGTCATTGAAATAACAACCAAAGCTGACCCAGGATATGCCTTGCGCAAATCAGCAACAGTTTCCGCACCCTTGAAGCCGGGGAACACCAGATCAAGCAGCATCATGATCGGAGCTTCGTCTTTCTGCGCCTCTAACAACAAGGATTCCGTGTCCGTCACCTCGACAAGAGACGCCGTAATTACGCGCTGAATGATACGTCGCAAACCTTCACGGAATAGCGGGTGATCGTCAGCAATAATAATCCTGCCGACCAATGCTTTACCCCCCGAATTCCCAAACCATCATGAATCAGCAGTACGTTATAAATGAGTGGCGCTCAAGAGACCGAAAACCGGATGCGCTGGACACACCGTCTTAAGTGATCAGAGAAATTCGCTTCAACCTGGATACCATTAAAACCAGAAAATCTCAGAGGGCTCACACATGCTTCAAATCCTGTGCAATTTGGTCGTACCGGGTCTCGGCACCCTGTTTATGCGGAAGCCGGTTGTCGGGACCATTCAGTTGCTGCTGCTGGCTTGCGCGTTGGTGCTCGCGGCAACCGTTTTTCTTGTATTTTTCGGAATTGTCGTTTGGTTTATTGATTTGATCTGGGCGCTTGGAGTTGGCATTTTTTGGTATAGGCAGGCGCGCAAGAAATAGGCAAGACCGCAACAGTCTCCCGGACTCTCCAAAACAATGGCGGATCGTGACGGCGGTGAAGTCAGCACCCATCGTCAAATTTTGTAGGGGATCCTGAGTGCTTGGAACTTTGAGTTTGGCTCAGAAATAGGTGAAATTGATATAACCAATCAGCGCTGCACCACCCAAGACGCAAATTATGAAGATGAGTGGTGCGATCAAGCCGGCAAAATACCCAAGGCTCTCTATCCAGAGAATTGGTCTTCTGGCGATGTGGGCATTTGCAGGGTCAACAGGCGTCTGAACCGGTTCACCATGCTTGAGCAACGGATTCCGGAAATGCTTCATGAGTGGAGTAAGCGTAAACCAGAAATAGATGAGGCCGACTACGCCATATAGCGATAAAGCGATAAATCCGGGAGAGCCGCTGCCTCTGAAGAGAACCCACCCCCAAAACCCAAGTGCCAGAATTCCAACCGTTGTCGCGACACCTATGCTGGCAGCAGGCGTGATGTCGACTTCAGCATCACAATTTCCGCACTTGTAATGAACAATCGAATTGTAAATCTGCATCTTGCGCGAAACCGGCATCAGATTGGGTTGGTGGCATTGTGCACATCGTCTGATTTTGGATATTTCCACTCACTTCGCTCCAAGTTTGCAGTGTTTGCGGATCGCGGCAACTCCAATAGCCCTGCCCTTAGTCCCAAAAGTGTAGGCAAGCTCACCATCCTGATTCAAGATGTCCAGACGATGCGACGCCGCTAAAGCATCAAGCTCGGATTTGCCGGCATTGATCGAACCAAACCAGGCCTGATCTCCCTGACCGCCGTCAAAATAGTTGGCGCCCAGACGCTCTCGATAAGAGGTGCCTCCGGACAAGATGAAGCGGAGGGATAAACTGGCGTCCGCGTCATCTTGCGCATATAATCTTGGGAGCGAGATTGCGAAAAGCTTTATACCAAGACGATTGTCTTCCCAATCATTTCCATCGCAGTAAAATTCGAATGCGAATTCATGCATCTCAGTCCGCATATTTGCGAATGCCAGACCATTTGCGTTTTTGCCGGAGATAGTTGTCCATTCATTGGCATCGACTTTCCTAGTGGCTGACGTCGCCATAACAATTGATACCAATATCACCACAATTTTTCGCATATGGCTTCGCCGCATTTGATCCTGTGCGCATTCCGGAGTATCCGGCCGGCCATTCCGATAACATCCGGCCACCTAAACCGGGGTATCCGGCCACCCTTATATAGCGGCTGCGAGGCCTGATGATTTGGTTATCAGGATTGGATGCTTTCGTCACCTGTTCCGAGTTTGGTTTTCCTCATGCTCTGGCCGTCGAGTTCGACGCGATAGGCGTTGTGTACGAGGCGATCGAGAATGGCATCGGCGAAGGTGGGTTCCCCGATCACGTCATGCCAGGTGTCGATGGGCAATTGGCTTGTGATCAAGGTTGATCCAACCTCGTATCTGTCCTCGACTATTTCCATAAGGTCACGACGCTGACTGGCATTGAGGCGATCCGGTCCCCAGTCGTCCAGGATTAGCAGTTGAGTTTTGGTAAGGGCCTTGAACAGACGCGGAAAGCGTCCGTCACCATGGGCCAGTTCCAATTCATCAAAGAGACGTGGCATGCGCTTGTACAGCACAGTGATACCGTCTCGGCAGGCGGCTTGCGCCAGAGCGCAGGCCAACCATGTTTTGCCAACGCCGCAGGGGCCAGTGATCATCAGGTTGCGCTTGTCCTTGATCCAGCGCCCGGTCAGCATCTGCTGGAACATGGCTTTGTCGAGGCCGCGCCGCGACTTGTAATCCACGTCCTCCGGCGAGGCACCGACGTGGCGCAGTTTTGCTGTACGCATGCGGCTTTCAAATCGCCTCGTCTCACGACTGGCGGTCTCTCGATCAATGAGCAGCCCAAGCCATTCAGCGTGGCTAAGCCCGGCTGTGCCGTCCTGTTTTTGCATCTCGGCAAAGGCTTCTGCCATGCCGTCGAGCCTGAGTGTTTTGAGCTGATCCAGCGTTGGGTGATCAAGCATTCTCTATCCTCTTCAATGGAAGTAATCCGCACCACGGATATTGGGGTGAGTGATCGCAGGGCCGTCCGTGGTGGGTTCGCGGCGCTGACGGTCCAAACCATTCTTCAGAATGGAATGCAGGGATGTGTAGGAGTGGGCGTTGATCTCAAGCGCACGCAAACAGGCGGCATCCAGGCGCTCCCGCCCGAAGGTCTTGGCCAGCCGTAAAACACCGAGGCACGTTCTGTATCCTTGTTCGGGATGTTTGCGCTGGCGCATGATCACATCGACAAAGACCTCAACATTTGGGCCGATGCGCACAGCTTGCCCGCGGATACGCTGTGGCGTCCAATCCTCGCGGAAGCGATGATGGGCGGGCATGTGATCGCGGATCGTGGAGTGCTGGCGATTGCCCGAGGTTCTGGCGTGAGAGGCAACGCGTTGCCCATTAAAGTATACCTCTACGGTGCGTGCGGTGATCCTTGCCCATAGTTTTTGCTTCAGCAACTGATGCGGCACCGAGTAATAATGGCGGCCAATATCGACATGGTAATCGAGGCCCGCGCGGCACTGCTTCCATTCGGCATAAACATAGGCCTCCATAGACAAGGGCTTCAGAGCGGGCCGATCCAGGCGTTCAAACAGATCGCGGCGGCTTGCACCAAGATGGCGACTGACTTTGCCGTTGAGCTGATCCAGCAATGGCCGGATGGCAGCGTTCACCTCATCAAGGCCAAAAAAGTGCTGGTTGCGCAGCCGCGCCAAAATCCAGCGCTCGGCCAGCAAAACAGCGCCTTCCACCTTTGCCTTGTCTTTCGGCTTTCCAGGCCGCGCCGGAACGATGGCGGTATCGTAATGTGCCGCCATATCACCATAGGTGCGATTGATCTCAGGATCATAAAAACAGGCCTTGGTGACGCCTGCCTTGAGATTGTCTGGAACCAGCTGCGCAGGCACGCCACCGAAGAACTCAAAGGCACGCACATGGCTGGATACCCAGTCCGGCAGGCCCTGTGTCCAGCTGGCTTCGACATAGGTGTAATTGGACGCTCCCAGCGTCGCGACAAAGATTTGTGCGGTGCGCACCTCTCCCGTTTTGGGGCAGACAACATCAACTGTCGGGCCCGCGTAATCGACAAACAGCCGCTCGCCTGCAGGATGACGCTGACGCATCACCGGAGACAGCTTGCCTTCCCAGCGGGTGTAGAGCTCACAGTATCGGCTATAGCCGTATCCATCGTGATGAACCCCGCGATACTCCTCCCACAGCAGCGACAGCGTCACGCCCTTGCGCCGCAACTCGGCATGCACATGCGCCCAGACAGGCTGAGGAACCGCGCGACGGACATCGCCGGGGCAAACGGGAAACAGGCGGTTCTCAAGGTCGGCGTCCGACAGATCAGCAGACAGAGGCCAGCTCAAACCTTCCAGATCAGCGCGCCGAAAATATTCCGAAATCGTCGCACGGGCCACGCACAGGCTTTGCGCCACCTGGCGGCCTGAAAATCCATCCGCCCGAAGCCGCAGGGCTTCCCTTATCTTCCGCATAGGCAATCTCTTCATAAAGGGCTCTCTCCATCCAAAGGAACGGAACAGTAGCCCTGTTACAGATCGCCTCGCAGCAGCCTAAACTGGGTTGAAATGGGGGTGGCCGGATGCCCCGGAATCCCCGGCCGGATCAAATCGGAATGGGTGGCCGGATGCTATCGGAATCAGTGGCCGGATCGTCCCGGAATACGCAATCCTGCCCAAGTTCAAAATATCAAAGTAAAAATGCGCCCGACAAGTGAAGGCCTCATGTGCTCCATCTGATTTGGTTTTATCGACATCCAAGTGCAGTCCTTATGCAAACATACCCAATCCAAGAGAGACCCATGAATTGGGTATGTTGATTGCCCGGCGTTAGTGAATCTCTGTCTCTGACAATGACCAAAGCTACTCCGTTCTCCTGCAAGGTAAATTGGTACATGTGTCCTAGTGCCCCAGCCATGCTCCGCCAATATCAAATGGAAAAACTGGAGTTCGGAACATCTTATTGCTCTGGGCAGGTGTTGGAATATTATTCAGGTTTCTGGAGCGCGCCGGGATGGCTGGATAACGCGTGGACATTGTGCCTCTGGCACCAGAATCTGCACCGACTGTAAGCGTCGTCGCATTCTGATGCGCTAGCATCAATGTCATTACATGCGATGCGAAAAACAAATTTTCGTACAACATAAATAAGATTAGTTTTCGCCCAATTGGCATTTTTGTTGACTTGAGATGCTAATCTTGTGGCTTCGGTTTCTTGCAATATTGGCCGCTGCCCAATTCTTCCGAAATACAAACCGGTAGGGAGCGCCCATTTATCCATAATCGGCGGAATCCGGAAATTATTTCCGCGTTTCGAGGCCCATAGATCCATTTCTGTTCTTGCGGTAGAATGTTGACCAAGGTATCGTTCAATGTATCGCTGAAAGCGCGGCAAAACTCAATTAGGCCTATTTTGTCAATGTAATGGGGGCTTTGGGGGAG
>NZ_JAOVZR010000001.1:2597500-2707500 GCF_026619415.1 Hoeflea algicola | reverse complement strand
ATAATAGGCTGGTCCGAACACGTCGATGACATCTGACATGACCTGAGCCGTAAAAGGTGGCTCTGGTTTTTTTGAATGGCTTTGATCCTTGCAAGGGTCCGGGCCATTCGGTGCTTCCATTCAAGTGGAAGCAGGGTGGTTTTGGTTTGCCGCAAGGTTTGCCAAATAAGCCAAATGGGATGGGCATTGGCAATGAGAACGATCAAGCGTTAAAAGGGCATTCGGTGGATGCCTTGGCATGCACAGGCGATGAAGGACGTGATACGCTGCGATAAGCGTTGGGGAGCTGCGAATAAGCTTTGATCCGACGATTTCCGAATGGGGAAACCCACCTTAGATGCCTAGAAAATCAGAATTGTCAGCAATGGCAATTGTGGTTTCTAGGTATCGTTACAAGGTATCTTATCCTGAATACATAGGGGTAAGAAGCGAACGCGGGGAACTGAAACATCTAAGTACCCGTAGGAAAGGACATCAACCGAGACTCCGTCAGTAGCGGCGAGCGAACGCGGACCAGGCCAGTGGCATTGGTAAGTAAAGTGGAACGATCTGGAAAGGTCGGCCGTAGCGGGTGATAGCCCCGTACACGTAATCCTTATCATTGTCCTAGAGTAAGGCGGGACACGTGAAATCCTGTCTGAACGTGGGGGGACCACCCTCCAAGCCTAAGTACTCGTGCATGACCGATAGCGAACAAGTACCGTGAGGGAAAGGTGAAAAGCACCCCGACAAGGGGAGTGAAATAGTTCCTGAAACCGGATGCCTACAAGCAGTCGGAGGGCGAAAGCCTGACGGCGTACCTTTTGTATAATGGGTCAACGACTTAGTGCATCAAGCAAGCTTAAGCCGATAGGTGTAGGCGCAGCGAAAGCGAGTCTTAATAGGGCGATTAGTTTGTTGCATTAGACCCGAAACCGAGTGATCTAGCCATGAGCAGGTTGAAGGTTGGGTAACACCAACTGGAGGACCGAACCCATATCTGTTGCAATAGATCGGGATGACTTGTGGTTAGGGGTGAAAGGCCAATCAAACTCGGAGATAGCTGGTTCTCCGCGAAAACTATTTAGGTAGTGCGTCGACCGAATACCCTCGGGGGTAGAGCACTGGATGGGCTATGGGGACTCACCGTCTTACTGATCCTAACCAAACTCCGAATACCGAGGAGTACTAGTCGGCAGACACACGGCGGGTGCTAACGTCCGTCGTGAAGAGGGAAACAACCCTGACCTCCATCTAAGGTCCCCAAGTCATGGCTAAGTGGGAAAGGATGTGAGACTCCCAAAACAACCAGGATGTTGGCTTAGAAGCAGCCATCATTTAAAGAAAGCGTAACAGCTCACTGGTCTAATTAAGGGGTCTTGCGCCGAAAATGTACCGGGGCTAAAGCCATGCACCGAAGCTGAGGATGTGCAGTTTACTGCACGTGGTAGCGGAGCGTTCTGTAAGTCTGTGAAGGGAGACCCGTGAGGGCTCCTGGAGATATCAGAAGTGCGAATGTTGACATGAGTAACGATAAAGGGAGTGAGAGACTCCCTCGCCGAAAGACCAAGGGTTCCTGCTTAAAGTTAATCTGAGCAGGGTTAGCCGGCCCCTAAGGCGAGGCCGAAAGGCGTAGTCGATGGGAACCACGTTAATATTCGTGGGCCTGGTGGTAGTGACGGATCTCGTGTGTTGTATCTCCTTATTGGATTGGAGGTGCAGCGAAGAGGTTCCAGGAAATAGCTCCACCGTATAGACCGTACCCGAAACCGACACAGGTGGTCAGGTAGAGAATACCAAGGCGCTTGAGAGAACTGCGTTGAAGGAACTCGGCAAATTGCACGCGTAACTTCGGAAGAAGCGTGACCCTTGTTTACGCAAGTAGATGAGGGTGGCACAGACCAGGGGGTAGCGACTGTTTATCAAAAACACAGGGCTCTGCGAAGTCGCAAGACGACGTATAGGGCCTGACGCCTGCCCGGTGCTGGAAGGTTAAGAGGAGAGGTGCAAGCTTTGAATCGAAGCCCCAGTAAACGGCGGCCGTAACTATAACGGTCCTAAGGTAGCGAAATTCCTTGTCGGGTAAGTTCCGACCTGCACGAATGGCGTAACGACTTCCCCGCTGTCTCCAACGCAGACTCAGTGAAATTGAATTCCCCGTGAAGATGCGGGGTTCCTGCGGTCAGACGGAAAGACCCCGTGCACCTTTACTATAGCTTTACACTGGCATTCGCCAAGGCATGTGTAGGATAGGTGGTAGGCTTTGAAGCATGGGCGCCAGCTCGTGTGGAGCCATCCTTGAAATACCACCCTTATCTTCGTGGATGTCTAACCGCGGTCCGTTATCCGGATCCGGGACAGTGTATGGTGGGTAGTTTGACTGGGGCGGTCGCCTCCGAAAGAGTAACGGAGGCGCGCGATGGTAGGCTCAGACCGGTCGGAAATCGGTCGTCGAGTGCAATGGCATAAGCCTGCCTGACTGCGAGACTGACAAGTCGAGCAGAGACGAAAGTCGGTCATAGTGATCCGGTGGTCCCGCGTGGAAGGGCCATCGCTCAACGGATAAAAGGTACGCCGGGGATAACAGGCTGATGACCCCCAAGAGTCCATATCGACGGGGTTGTTTGGCACCTCGATGTCGGCTCATCGCATCCTGGGGCTGGAGCAGGTCCCAAGGGTTTGGCTGTTCGCCAATTAAAGCGGTACGTGAGCTGGGTTCAGAACGTCGTGAGACAGTTCGGTCCCTATCTGCCGTGGGTGTAGGAATATTGATAGGATCTGTCCCTAGTACGAGAGGACCGGGATGGACGTATCTCTGGTGGACCTGTTGTCGTGCCAACGGCATAGCAGGGTAGCTATATACGGAATGGATAACCGCTGAAGGCATCTAAGCGGGAAACCAACCTAAAAACGAGTATTCCCTGAGAGTCGTGGAAGACTACCACGTTGATAGGCTGGGTGTGGAAGCGCAGTAATGTGTGAAGCTTACCAGTACTAATAGCTCGATCGGCTTGATCGTTCTCATTGCTTGTGCTCATCGAAACAAACTTCGGTGTGCCAGCGATTGTGTTCATAAGACTAAAGGGACTAGCCTCCCGCCAGCTTCTCAATCAACTTGCACATGTAGCCATGTGCAATGTTGCGCTTTGCCGACCTGGTGGTCATGGCGGGGCGGCTGCACCCGTTCCCATTCCGAACACGGCCGTGAAACGCCCCTGCGCCGATGGTACTTCGTCTTAAGACGCGGGAGAGTAGGTCGCTGCCAGGTCTGCAAAGCGCAACACATATCTTCTCAAACTTACGAAACTTGGAACTGCCGCGGGTCGCATTCGCGGCCCGTTTTTTGCTTTTATGCCTCGAGCAACATTCGCTCAAGGCTTGTCGCGGGGTGGAGCAGCCCCAGCCGAACCGCAGAGGCAAAGCCTCGAGGATCGGCGAACAAAAGACCGGGCATGCCCGGAAGCTCAAAATTTATCGCGGGGTGGAGCAGCCCGGTAGCTCGTCAGGCTCATAACCTGAAGGTCGCAGGTTCAAATCCTGCCCCCGCAACCACTGAAACTTGTAAGTCCTGCCATTCTCGGCGCTTACCCTCAAGTTCCTCCGCACACAGCGCGAGGAACTTTTTGCGTTTGGGATCCGTGTCAAGAACGCCCTTGTCGATCAGGTTGTGGAACTCGTACTCCTGAGCCGTCCGGAATTCCGCTTCCATCGCCTTGATCGTGTCCATCGTTGCCAGAATGCTCACGATTGCACCATGGACGAAGAGTTCAATGCCGTTGCCGTTCTCGGCCGGCCCTATCACCACTTGTTGGACCAACCCGCGGATCATGGTGATGAACGGCTGCTTGGTCTCGGCATCTGCATGCTCGCGCATATAGTACATCACCGCATTAATAACCCGTTGGACGACTTCCGGCGTCACATCGTCAGCCAGGTTGATCGGCTTGGTGGTCCTGGCCACTTCCAGTTCCTGCTTCAGGTCCGTGATTTTGCCTTCAAGCTCATCGACCATATCGTCGAGGCTGGCAATGACGGGACGGTTGGCCTGGATGCGATCGGTGATCTGCTTGAGGACTGATTTTTGTTCCTGCTGCTTTGCAACGATCTTTTGTTCGAGTGCAGGGATGCTGGTCCCCGCCTTCGCCTGTCGGGCTGCCAGGCTCTGTTTGGTGGCAGTTATGACGGTCTCGATATTGACCAGATTCCAGAGGGCATTGGGGATACAGGTCAGCACACGGTCTTCAAGTTCCTGCCTGCTGATCGTCTTGGAATTGGTGCAGATGCCTCCGTCGAGGCTGTCGAGGGGCAGCTTCTTGCCGCGGTTTGTGCAGCTGTAGCGATCCTTCCCTGAAATAGCATAGGGACCGCCGCAGTGGGCGCAGCGCAGAATACCGCTCAGCAGATAGCTTGGCCGATGTGTCCGGTTCAGCTTGTTCGTTGTCGTTGACTCGTAATTGTCCCGGACAGCCACCTGGCGCTGCTTGACCCTGTCCCAGAGCGCATCGTCAATGATCCTGAGCTCTGGTTTGTCGACAACGACCCAGGTGGTCTCAGCGTTCATCCGGGCTTCGCGTTTCTCGGTCTTGGGGTTCTTGTGAAAGTTGCGCCGGTTGAAGATGGTGCGGCCGCGATAGCTCTCGTTGTTCAAAATTCCGGTACCTCGATTCACATGCCCACGGATGGCGGTATCGCGCCATTTGTAGCCGCGAGGACCGGGTACTTCTCTTCGGTTAAGTTCCTGGGCGATCTGAATAGGGGACCGCCCATTTGCATATTCCCTAAATATCTCCTGGATGATGGAGGCCTGATCGGTATCGATCTCGCGCATGCCGGGGATACGATCACCCTTGGCATCGTATTGCTGACCAACACGGTATCCATTAGCCATCCTGGAGTTGCCCCCTGAAAGTGGTCCACCAACTGGGATAGATTATCCCTCAAATTGGAGGATCAGCGATGGCTGGAAAACGAGAGAAGCCGGAAGAGATTGTATCGAAGCTTCGGCAGGTTGAAGTTCTGCAAGGGCAAGGTGCGACGATTGCTGACGCGGTGCGCCAGATCGGCGTGACACAGCAGACGTTTTATCGATGGCGGAAGCTCTATGGCGGGATGCAGCGATCTCAACTCACTCGGCTGAAAGAGCTGGAGAAGGAGAACCAGCGGCTTCGGCGGGCGGTGTCTGACCTGACACTGGACAAACTCATCCTGACCGAGGCGGCAAAGGGAAACTTCTAAGCCCTTCGCGTCGGCGCAAGTGCATCGACCATGTGCGGCGGGAGCTCGGCGTATCAGAACGCCGCGCCTGCCGCACGCTCGGACAACACCGATCCACACAGCGCAAGGTGCCACAGGGCCGGGCAGATGAAGAACGGCTGACCGATGATATCATCGAACTGGCCGACAAGTACGGGCGCTATGGGTATCGCATGGTCACCGGTCTGCTGAACAACGCGGGCTGGCAGGTAAACCATAAGCGGGTTGAGCGCATCTGGCGGCGTGAAGGGCTGAAAGTGCCACAAAAGCAGAAGAAAAAGGGGCGGCTTTGGCTGAACGACGGATCATGTGTGCGTCTCAGACCGGAACGGCCAAACCACGTCTGGTCCTACGACTTCGTCCAGGATCGAACCGCTGACGGCCGCGTCTATCGGACGCTGAATATCATCGACGAATACACCAGGGAGGCACTCATGATCCGCGTGGACCGCAAGCTCAACTCAACGGACGTGCTGGATGCTCTGACAGACCTATTCATCCTGCGCGACCCGCCGGAATACATTCGGTCGGACAATGGGCCGGAATTTATCGCCCAGAAAGTGCGGGATTGGATTGCAGCTGTTGGAGCCAAGACGGCCTACATAGAGCCAGGCTCACCATGGGAGAACGGATACTGCGAAAGCTTCAACGCCCGGTTCCGCGACGAGCTGCTGAACGGCGAAATCTTCTACAGCCTAAGGGAGGCGCAAATCCTGATCGAGCAATGGCGTATCCACTACAACACCGTCAGGCCGCATAGCGCTCTGGGCTACCGCCCGCCCGCGCCGGAAAGCATTGTCCCGATGGACCAGACGCCCATGATGCACTAACAATCAAACCGGACCACCTGATGGGGGCACGCCACAGGCACTTGGAGACAGGCATCTGCCTGAGCCATTGATCAGCCAATTCCTGCCCCGGATGTATGATGATGTGTCTGCCAACCGCCTAACTCCGACGGCACGCAACCTCACCATCGCCGCGATCCGTAAAGCGCTTTTGCCCTATTCCAAGGCAAGTAGGATCGACCACCTGCCTTCTGAATGACCGCATCTAATCCGATTTGAAATGTGGTCTGTGAGCAGAATACTCTTTAGGCGAGCTCTCGGGTTGATCTTTTGGCTTGTAAGGTGCGGTTCCCGTGGGACATCTTGAACTGATGCGGTGGATGCCCCCACCCAGCGGCATCGGGTATACCAAGACGGTTCTATATTCACCGAGCGGAGGGCGCATCAATGACATCGAAGATCAGCATTCTGGCAATCGACTTAGCAAAAGGCAGCTTTCAGGCTTGTGCGGTCGGATCTGATGGGAGGGTACTGTATAATCGGGCACTGTCTCGGAACCGGTTGGCGACGCTTCTGGGCGAGCAGCCGGCCTGTGTAGTCGCGATGGAGGCATGCGCCACGTCGCATCACTGGGGCCGGATGGCGCAGTCTCACGGTCATGAAGTGCGTCTGGTGCCTGTGGCGTGCCCCCATCAGGTGGTCCGGTTTGATTATTAGTGCATCATGGGCGTCTGGTCCATCGGGACAATGCTTTCCGGCGCGGGCGGGCGGTAGCCCAGAGCGCTATGCGGCCTGACGGTGTTGTAGTGGATACGCCATTGCTCGATCAGGATTTGCGCCTCCCTTAGGCTGTAGAAGATTTCGCCGTTCAGCAGCTCGTCGCGGAACCGGGCGTTGAAGCTTTCGCAGTATCCGTTCTCCCATGGTGAGCCTGGCTCTATGTAGGCCGTCTTGGCTCCAACAGCTGCAATCCAATCCCGCACTTTCTGGGCGATAAATTCCGGCCCATTGTCCGACCGAATGTATTCCGGCGGGTCGCGCAGGATGAATAGGTCTGTCAGAGCATCCAGCACGTCCGTTGAGTTGAGCTTGCGGTCCACGCGGATCATGAGTGCCTCCCTGGTGTATTCGTCGATGATATTCAGCGTCCGATAGACGCGGCCGTCAGCGGTTCGATCCTGGACGAAGTCGTAGGACCAGACGTGGTTTGGCCGTTCCGGTCTGAGACGCACACATGATCCGTCGTTCAGCCAAAGCCGCCCCTTTTTCTTCTGCTTTTGTGGCACTTTCAGCCCTTCACGCCGCCAGATGCGCTCAACCCGCTTATGGTTTACCTGCCAGCCCGCGTTGTTCAGCAGACCGGTGACCATGCGATACCCATAGCGCCCGTACTTGTCGGCCAGTTCGATGATATCATCGGTCAGCCGTTCTTCATCTGCCCGGCCCTGTGGCACCTTGCGCTGTGTGGATCGGTGTTGTCCGAGCGTGCGGCAGGCGCGGCGTTCTGATACGCCGAGCTCCCGCCGCACATGGTCGATGCACTTGCGCCGACGCGAAGGGCTTAGAAGTTTCCCTTTGCCGCCTCGGTCAGGATGAGTTTGTCCAGTGTCAGGTCAGACACCGCCCGCCGAAGCCGCTGGTTCTCCTTCTCCAGCTCTTTCAGCCGAGTGAGTTGAGATCGCTGCATCCCGCCATAGAGCTTCCGCCATCGATAAAACGTCTGCTGTGTCACGCCGATCTGGCGCACCGCGTCAGCAATCGTCGCACCTTGCCCTTGCAGAACTTCAACCTGCCGAAGCTTCGATACAATCTCTTCCGGCTTCTCTCGTTTTCCAGCCATCGCTGATCCTCCAATTTGAGGGATAATCTATCCCAGTTGGTGGACCACTTTCAGGGGGCAACTCCACCTGCGGCGTATGTGAAACCGTTCGTCAAGCGCCAGAAGAATGACCGCGCGGACGCGGAGGCTATCGCAGAGGCGGCCATGCGCCCGACCATGCGTTTCGTGGCAGTGAAGAGTGCCGAAACCCAAGGCCGTGCTGTGGCGTTCCGCACCCATCAATGCTTGGTCCGGCAGCGCACGCAGCTCATCAACGCGCTCCGCGGACATCTGGCCGAATTCGGGCTGGTGGCGCCGAAGGGACCGGCGAGCCTGAAACTACTCGAGAATGCGTTGGCGGACGAGAGCAGCGACCTGCCTGACCCGGTTCGTGAGATGGGGGCGGTTTATCTCGAGCAGATCGCGCGGCTGACCGACGTGATCGAACGGCTGGCAAACGAGTTGGAAGATGCATCGAAGACAGATTGTGAGTTGCGGCGGCTTTGCACCATCCCCGGGATCGGCCCCGTGACGGCAGGCGCCGTGGCGGCGTTTGCGCCCGACCTCGACACTTTTGACAGTGGGCGGAACTTTGCGGCCTGGCTCGGCCTGGTGCCACGGCAGAGGTCCACGGGGGGCAAGGCCAGGCTGGGGTCGGTCAGCAAGATGGGGCAGACCGACATCCGCCGACTGCTAATCGTCGGAGCGATGAGCGTGATCCGCTGGGTCGTCCGAAAGGGTGGCAGTTCGAATCGCTGGCTCGCTGCTCTCGTAGCACGCAAGCCAAGGATGGTCGCGGCCGTTGCGCTGGCGAATAAGATGGCCCGAATGATCTGGGCCATGTCGACCAAGCAAGAGAATTATCGAATGGCGTGACCTGAAACCGAGAAGGGAAAAGGCACGACATGGCCGCAAGGCCGGGGTGAGCGATCGACGAGGAGTACGCGACACGGACTTCGAAGTTCAAGGCAGGGAAATTCAGACCCGGGGCTCGAGCGCTTGCAGCTCTCTGAACCGATGTGAACCCAGCTTTCCGAACAGCATACCGGCCCGTGGCGTCATCGAAGGCCACAACCTGAGGCCTGACACACGTCCGATCGAAGACCCCGCCGAAAAATCGAAGATAAAGCTTGCCAAACAGGGGGCATCCACACACGCCCCGGGTGTGCTGGAGGCCATTTCGTTTAAGCTATGCGGCCATAGCTGCTTCGTCCAGCATGGCGTAATATCGTTCTTCAGCTTCGGCTGGCGGTATATTCCCGATGGGCTGCAGAAGTCGTCGGTGGTTGAACCAGTCGACCCATTCCAGGGTGGCGAATTCCACCGTCTCGAAGCTCCTCTATCGTCCACGTCGATGGATGACCTCGGCCTTGTAGAGACTGTTGATCGTTTCGGCGAGGGCATTGTCGTAACTGTAGCCGACACTTCCGACAGAAGGTTCGATACCAGCTTCCGCCAACCGCTCGGAATACCGAATGGACACGTATTGGACACCTCGATCCGAGTGATGCGCGAGGCCGCCACCATGAGCGGGACGCCGATCATGAAGCGCCTGCTCCAGAGCGTCGAGGACAAAGCCTGCATGTGCCGTCCTGCTCGCCCGCCAGACAACTATGCGGCGAGCGAAGACGTCGATGACAGACGCCTGATTGAGGCCTTTACCGCCGCTGATCGCCCTGTCGGTGCGTGTGATTGGACCTGCCTTGCGGCGTTGGCGTCATCTGGCGCTCTCATCGGAACCATGAGAGCATTTCAGAGAGTGTTTCAATCGTTCGGCGCTGCAGAATTACAAGTCTCTGTACAATCAGGCCCCCGCAACCAAATTTTACTTCGATACATTCAAAACAATGTCGCTGGCGCAAACGCTTCGCGTCCGCTGGCGAGGTAGCTCCTCGCGCTATGCACCATAAGCTGAAGGTCGCAGGTTCAAATCCTGCCCTCGCAAAACGAAATCATGAAGAATTGTCCCAAATCAACGCCCTCACGGGCGTTTTTTGCGTTCCCATACCAACGCCAAGAAACGGCTGGTCATCACGGCGCGGTGCTTGAACGCTTGAGCAATCCGAAACTCCATGTTTATGTCCTTGATCGGGCCGATTGTGACACGAATGCTCGCGTTGGCAACATGGACGTAGTGTTCAACGCCGCTGCCGACCTTTGCCGGCACGATCACGACTGATCCGTGCCTCTCAAACGTGCGCGATTCGGTAGTCCGTTCCGGCTGAAGAAGACGGACGATGAAGCGATCGCGGTTCGATGAAGAACAGATCATTCATTGCCTGGAAGGCGATTGCGCAGCAATCTGCCAAGAGCGGGCATTCCGAAGGAGCATCAAGCCGGGCTTGGTGCGAAGGAGCTATGCCGAAAACACGGTGTCAGAGACGCGACTTTCTATAAGTGGCGTGCGAAGTTAGCCTGCATGGAAGTGTCGGGCGCCAAGAAACTGAAGGCGCTGGAGGCCGAGAATACCAAGCTTAGAAAGCTGCTGGCTGAGCAGATGATGGACGTGTTCACTCTCAAGGAAATTCTGGGAAAACTTCTCAGGCCTGGTGCGCGGCGGCGCGCCATTACACAGAGGGAATATTGACAGCGACGCGCCTGCGCTTTGGTTGGGCTCGACCCGTGCGTTTATCGACGGTCGTCAACGCCATCGGACGATGCTGAACTGCGGGCGCGACTGAAGGAGCTCCCATCAGAGCGGCGACGGTTTGGCTACCAGCGTCTGCATGTCCTGCTGCGGGGTGAGGACTGGAAGAAACGGTCTTGCCTCTACAAGGAGGAAGGGCTGACCGTGCGCAAACGTGGCGGCAGGAAGCGCGCCTTGGGCACCAGAGTACCGATGGCAGTCCCGCAGGGGCCAAATCAGCGCTGGAGCCTGGACTTTGTATATGACAGTCTGGCCAGCGGACGTCGGTTCCGCATCCTGAACGTGATTGATGACTTCAGTCGGGAATGCCTGGCCGCTGTTGTCGATACGTCCCTGTCAGGCATTAGGGTCGCACGCGAACTGGACCAAATCGCCGAGATGCGGGGCTACCCCTGCATGTTGGTCAGTGACAATGGGACAGAGCTGGCCTCGAACGCGATCCTGAAATAGCAGGAGGACCGTAAAGTCGAATGGCACTACATCGCGCCGGGCAAGCCAAGCCCATGCAGAACGGATTCGTTGAAACATTCAATGGCCGGATGCGCGACGAATTTTTCAACGAACACCTGTTCAACAACCTACGTCATGCCCGCAACCTGGTGGCGGAATGGCGCGCCGACTTCAACTATCACCGCCCCGCACTCAAGCCTCGTGGGTCTGACACCACGGCAATGTGCTAACCGGTCAAACGAAGACAAAAACCTCAACCGAGATAACTTATAAACGGGGGCTCCATGGGGGGCTCAATCACGTCACTGATTGATCGGGTCGAATGTTCGCACCGGTCGCAGCGTCAAAAAGATGGCACATCGATGGGTCCGGGCGAACGGTGATGGTCTCGCCCGGGATGAATGAGCGCCGTTCGCGTAGGGTAAGAATCACAGGCTGCCCGGCGAGACGGATCATCACCTGCGTTTCGGCTCCGGTGGGTTCTACCGCCAGCACGTCGACCTCGATCCCCGCGGGATCGAGCACGAAATGTTCCGGCCTCAGGCCGAGAACAATGTCGCCGGAAACCTGGTTGCGCAGATCCCCAAGCTTGATCGTGGTGCCGTCGGCGGCGGTGAAAAGCCCATCGGCAACCGTGCCTTCGATCATGTTCATCGCCGGAGAGCCGATGAACCCCGCCACGAACAGATTTGCCGGGTGGTCGTAAAGCTCAAGCGGGGTGCCGATCTGTTCGATGCGGCCGTCATTCATCACCACAATTCGGTCTGCCATGGTCATCGCTTCGACCTGATCGTGGGTGACATAGACTGTGGTTGTCTTTAGTCGAGCGTGGTTCTGTTTGACTTCAAAACGCATCTGCACCCGCAGTTTGGCATCGAGATTGGAGAGCGGTTCGTCGAACAGATATACTGCCGGATCGCGCACGATGGCGCGTCCCATGGCAACGCGCTGGCGCTGTCCTCCCGAAAGCTGTTTCGGCATCCGGTCAAGATAGGGGGTCAAGCCCAGTATTTCGGCGACCCGAGCGATCCGATCATCGCGGTCCTTGCGCGGGATCTTCTTCAGCCGCAGCGCGTAATCCATATTTTGTGCCACAGTCATGTGAGGATAAAGCGCATAGGACTGGAACACCATGGCGATGTCGCGATCTTTGGGGGCCAGCTCGTTGATGATCTCACCTTCAATGGAAATGGTGCCGCCGTTAATTTCCTCAAGTCCGGCAATCATTCGCAGCAATGTAGATTTGCCACAGCCCGATGGCCCGACCAACACCAGAAACTCGCCATCGGTAATGTCGATGGAAACACCCTTGAGGACATCCTGCCCGCCATAGTGCTTCCTGACATCGCTGATCGTTAAAACGCCCATGAAATCGCCCCGTCTGCTCTATGGTGGGTCTGGTGAATGTGCATTGGCAATGCTCTCAGGTTGGAATGCGGTAAAACTGTGCGGCATTGCCGGCAAACAACGCATGTTGTTCGGTCCCGGATAACCCGGCAAAGGTCCGGAGAAAATTGTCGTAGGTTTGCTGGAAACTTGCATGGAAAGTGACGACCGGATGGTCGCTGCCCAGCATGCAGCGGGAAATACCAAAAGCGTCGAGGCAGGTCAGCGCAACCGAGGACAGGCTTTCGGCATTCCAGTCCGGGTCATAGGCCACCAGATCCGAAATCTTAAGCACGACATTTGGGACCTCTGCCAAAAGTTTCAGGCCGTTTGCCCAATGGGCCATGCCCTCCGGGCTGCGGTCAAAAGGGGATCCGCAATGGTTGATGGCGAAGCGCTGGTCTGGGAAATTTCGCACCAGATCCAGCGCATCCTCGATCTGCCAGGGCGACATCAACAGATCAAACGACAGATCAAGGGGGGCGAGCCGCGCCAGGCCCGCGCGCCAACTCGGATCGGCCATCCGGTGACGATCAGTGACTGCCGATCGGGTCGGGTCAGGATGCCAACTGACAATGTCGCGGATGCCAACCACCCGCTCGCGGCCGGCGAGCGCTTCAAGATATGGCTCGACCCCGGCGTGGCCCAGATCGGCAAAGGCCACATAGCGCGCGGCGATGCCATCAGGACGGGACAGGGCATCAAGCCAGTCGGTCTCGCCCATCGGATCGGCGGGATCCCAGTTTGCCTCGATATGCACGCTGGCCACCACGTCAAACCCTTCGACTGCCCCCAGGTAATCCTGGGGCAGACATGATTGCCCCAGCACCGGGTCATTTTTGCCGCGCAACCAAGGGTGACGGTCCAGCGTTCGATCCCAAAAGTGATGGTGGGAATCGATGATCGGACCGGTGTAACGTCCCTTGTCGTCCACAAGCGCGGCCATGATCAGTGGCCCATGTAGCGGCGTTGGGTGATCCGCTCGATCAGCGTCAGCCAGCGCCGGGCGGTTTCAGGCGGCGCATTGGTTATCTCGGCCAACGCATTTTCGGCAAGCGTGTCGAGCCGGGCCAGCGGAAGTTGCGCATTGGCGTCAATTTCTTCGGCGATGGCGATGAAGCGATCCGCCTGTTCGCGCGAGTCAAACAACGGTGCGACGTCGCGATCAAGGAATTCTTCCCAACTCAGCGTAGGGTCCCAGCCAAAGCGCGAAAATGCCAGATATCCGATCTCGGTGGTGGCGTTATAGGCAGATACTTCGCCCCAGATCGTCAGGCCCTTCATGCCCATGGCATGACCGCGCTGGCACATGTCGGCAAAGCTGCGGGCATTGAAAGCATAACGTTCGGTCCGACCGTCGCCGTTCCATTGGCAGGCAAATTGGCACCGCAACACGTTGGGTTGAGTTGGCAGAGAGGCAACAAATTCGGCTGTCACCGTGTCACGCAACCGTGCCCAATATGTACGGTTTGCCGTGTGTTGATAGATCGCGCCGGGCGGCAATTTCGCCTGTTCGCTGGCTGCGACAGGTTCGACCAGATTGTCCCATTGCATCTCGCAATAGATCCAAAGATCGGGCTTTGCCGCCTTGGCCGCGCGGTAAAGACGTGGAAAGTTTGCGGCCATGTCGGAATGGGACCAGCTGTCGCCGTATTCGTCCTCGCGGCGGGCAGCCTCGGCTTCATTGGCGCGGCGCGCGACGCATCGATCACAATCGCAAACGCCGTAATCACCGCTTTCGATGTTGATACCACCGATATCAAAGGTTTCGGCCAGCCAGGTTACCGCTTGTTCCATCCATTCCATGGTTTCGGGTGCACTTGGGCAGGCGGTCATGGTGTAATCGGAATGGGGAAAGTTCAGCGGAAAATCGAGATCGGCGATCTGAAAACCGATGTCGCGGCTCATCTTTGCCGTATGTTCGGGATTGCTCTTTAGCCAGGTGGACAGGTTAAAGCGGTGGTTGCCTTCCCAATACACCCCGCCATAGGCGCCGATGGCGATGCCCGGAATGATGCGCACACCCCGTTCCCGCCCATATCGGCACAACTCGTGCGCGGCCTCGATACCGCCGTGACTGTCGCGCAGAAAACCGTAAATAACGACGCCGCCAATCCGGTTCGCAGAACAGAAATCCACCAGGCGCTTGTAATCGGCCAGAAAGCCGCCCGGCGGCTTTTGATAGGGATTGAATACACCGATTTCCTGGTGGCCGATCTGGGACAGTTCCCAGTTTGTCGAGTGATCCCATGTCCAAAAGCTGAGATAGGGCATGCCGGGACCATCGGAAATCGGCGCGTCGCCCAGTTGGCTCAGGTTCAAGTCGGGGCCACAGCGTTTCAAGAGCTCTTGCGCAGCATAGATCACGCCAGAAAATGGTCCCCCGCGAAGTTCGACCCCGTCGGCAACCGGGGTGATGGTGAAATGCCCCTCTGCCAATTCCGGATCGTCAATCAGATGCACCGTCAGGGTGTCCAAGACCCCCGGTGCTGACCCTTCTTGCAGAATTCGCGCAGCGTGTACGTGAAGGGGTGCGCCATTGATTGCCATGCCGTTTTCTCCCTTGGTCTGAATGGTGTCAGTAGACCGGAATGAATATCAAATATCAATAGTTGTTTTCGCTAATGATAATATGTTAGCGTCGAGTGCGAAACAGGAGCGGCCTGACCATGACGCAATTTTCTGATGAGCTTGCTGCACTGCGACAATCGTGGCCGATGCCGTCGCAGCCCCGACCGATCACCATTATCGGGTGTGGCGGGATTGTGCGTGACGGGCATCTTCCGGCCTACCGCAAAACGGGTTTGCCGGTTGCCGGTGTTTTTGATGTGAACCGCGACGTTGCCGATGACTTGGCACGCGATTTCTCAGTGCCTGTGGTGCATGACACATTGGACAGTGCGCTGGCAGCTTGCGGGACCACAGGCGTTTTCGACCTGGCGCTGCCGCCTGCCGTCCTTCTGGATACCGTCAAGCGTCTGCCCAAGGGCGCGACCGCGTTGCTGCAAAAGCCGCTGGGCCCCGATGGCGATGCCGCGCGTGAAATCGTTGCCGCCCTAAAGGCGCGTGACATCACTGCGGCAACCAATTTTCAGTTACGCTTTACCCCGTCCATGCTGGCCATCGAAGACGCTATTCGCAAAGGCCTGTTTGGCGAGGTTGTCGATGTTGATGTGCATCTTGCTGTCTATATGCCTTGGGAGTTGTGGTCGTTTATCCCTCATATGAAAGCGGTCGAAATGCCGCTGCATTCGATTCATTATCTTGATTGGATAAGAGGACTTCTGGGCGAGCCCGACAGCATCTTTGCCAAAGCGGTCAAGCATCCACGCTATCCCGATTTGGCGGACGCGCGCTCGAGCATCATCCTCGACTACGGGGATCGGGTGCGCTGCGCGTTGTCGCTGAACCACACTTACAACTTCGGCCCCGAACATATCGACGCGACAATCCGTGTCGAAGGGACAAGGGGCGCGGCGCATCTGACGGTTGGGTATCTGATCGATTATGTCCAGCCGGTTCCGGAGCGGCTGGAGATTGTGACTGAGGGCAATAGCTGGACACATCTGCCTCTGGCGGGTGAGCGGATGCCAGACTCCTTCGCCTATGTCATGGCCAATCTTCAGCGATTTGCGGCAGGCGAAGATGACTGTCTGGTCACTGACGTCACCGATTCAATGCGAACAATGTTGCTTGTGGATGCCGGCCTTGAATCCAGCCGCAAAGGAGGGGTGAGGCCGAAGTCCTGACGACCCCGGGCACAAAACAAGCCCGCAAAAACAATAAGAACATCAGCCAATTTCGAACCGCTATTGGGCGGCCGAATAAACGGGCGCGGAATGCGCATATCTGATTTGGAGGGAAAGAAATGAACACTAAGCAAAAACGGATCTCGCGCCGCATCGGTGCATTTGTCACGGGGGCTGCCGTGTCGCTATTGCTGTCGTCGGCCACATTTGCTGCTGATGTGACAACAATCAAGGTTTTGAACTGGCAACCGGGCGGACCGGAGTACTGGGCTGCGCTCGTCGAAGCGTTCGAGACAAAGCATCCCGACATCAAGGTTGAATTGGAAACTGTGCCGTTCGACCGCTATGCCGAGGTGCAAGGACCCTATATCGCAACCCGCAGTGGCCCTGACGTGATGGAGCAGAATGCCGGGCTCGAACTGTTTGACCGGCGCATGGGCTATATCGAACTGTCCGACGATGTGTTGGCGGCGGGTGATGATCTGTTGGGGCGTGTTGGCGGCTGCCTGGGCTATGACCTGTCAAACGCCTGTTACGGCCTGCCTTTCGGTTTGCAAGGCAACGTCATGTATTACAACAAGCAGGTTCTGAGCGCGGCCGGACTTGATCCGGAAAATCCGCCCACCACCTGGGAAGACTTTGGGGCTGCCTGCGACGCGATCAATGCCATCGATAAGACCTGTCTTGCGCTGGGGATGACCGGGCCATTCCCCGCCTATTGGTCCTTCCCCGAAATCGCGCGCAACTTCCTGACCGAAGATGACATTCGCGCCGTACTGGCCGGTGACATGCCCTGGACAGACCCCAAGATGGTGAGCATTTTGACCGCCATGGCGGAAATTCCTCAGAAGGGTTGGTCAAATTCCAACGCCCCGTCAATTTCGATGCTGCCCGACGCAACGGACATTTTCGCCAGCGGCAATGCAGGATTTGCCGGGACCATCATTGCCGATGCGGTAAACTGGGCCGCCTTCGGTGAAGCTTTGGGCGATGAAAATCTGGGCGCGATGCGTTGGCCCGCCATCGTTCCTGAGGCACCTCTTGCCAAAAGTTTCAGTGGCGTTGAAAGCAGCGTTTTCGGGGTGACATCCTGGAGTGAAAAACCAGAGGCGGCGGCGGAATTTGTCAAATTCATTGCCGGGGTCGAAAACGGCAATCTGTTGACCAGTTTGGGCGGTGGTATTCCCCTTAACTCAAAGGTTGACCCGGCGCTGTTTCCGAAATCCGAAGCGTTGAGTCAAATTCGGGAAATCATTGCAAAGCCGACGATTCATGTGGGCGTGCTGTTGAGCGGTCAAGAGGTTGATGCGCTGGCTCGAGGTTGGCAGGAGGTCGCGCTTGGCCGTTTGACTGTCGAAGATTGGGTCGGGCGGATGCAGGTGGCCCTCGAAGACAGCCCTGGCAAAAACTGAAGCCTGAGCGGGGCGTATCCGAGATGCGCCCCGCCAATTCGCCAGGTCGAGTTATATGGAAAGCCCGCACATGAATCTTCGTCGATCAGAAAATCCCAAACGCCGCGGGTCCCGACAGGCGGGTATCTGGCTGATCGCGCTTCTTGTGGCTCCGGCGATTATCCTTGCCGTCACGTTCAAATTGGTGCCGCTGATCCGCGTTGTATGGATGAGCTTTCAAAAAACACAGGGCTTTTACGAGCCGAGCTTTGCGGGCTTGGCAAACTACGAGGCCATTTTCCGCGATCCGATGTTTATCACGTCGTTTCGCAATGCCTTTATGGTGTTTCTCAGCCTGCCGGTTTGGGTATTCCTGCCGTTGATCATCGCGATCCTGCTGTTTCAGCGCACGCCGGGCTGGAAGGCGTTTCGCGCGATCTATTTCCTGCCGTATATGATCGCACCAGTCGTGGTCGGGATCATGTTTCGCCAAATCCTGGCCCCGGACGGCCCGTTGAATGCGATGCTGATTGGGGCCGGGCTTGAGGGCTTTGCTATCGAATGGCTGAACGGGCCGAACAGCGCGCTGTTTGCTCTGACGGCCGTCGCCCTGTGGAGCTTTTTTGGTCTGGGTGTACTGACCTATCTGGCCGGATTGTCCACTGTTTCCCAGGAGGTGATCGAAGCCGCCCGTCTCGACGGAGCCGGTTTTTGGCGGCTTTTGTTCAATTTTGCGCTGCCGTTGCTAAAGCCAGTTGTCGGCTATTGGACCGTGCTGTGCATGTCGGGCATGCTGATTTGGATGTTCCCGCTGGTTTACGCCATGACGCGTGGCGGGCCGGGCAGTGCCACGATGTTGCCCGAGTATCTGGTGTTCATCACCACGTTCGAATTCCTCAACCGGGGCAAGGGCGCGGCAATCGGTATGGCGCTTTTCATCTTTGTCGCGGTGATTTCGACCTTTGTTGTGCGCCAGATGTATCGGGATGGCCGGGGGAAATCGCAATGAGCACAATGATGACGGTACGCCGGCGCGCCAGGGCGCGCGCCCGTTCAACATTCGTGCGCTGGTTGGTGACGGGCGCTTTGGTGGTGGTCGCCGTGGCCGCGCTTTACCCACTGTTGTTCACGGTTGTGAACTCGTTCAAATCCCGCAGCGGATATGCGCAAAACCCGCTTGGCCTGCCGGATGCGATCAGTCTGGAAAACTATATCGCCACGTTCAGCCGGATGAACGTGCCTCGTCTGTTGTTGAACAGCATCGTCACCACCGGGGGTGGATTGATCCTGTCGACCATTGCTGCGTTGTTGATAGCCTATGCGGTCACAAAATTGCGGATCAAGGGCGGAAATCTTTTGTTTCTGTTTGTCATTTCGATGCTGGTGATTCCCAGTCAGGTGATCATCTATCCGCTCTATGCCACGATCCTCGATCTGGGGTTCGGCAATTCCTATGCCGGGCTGATCCTGGCCTATGCCTCGTTTGGTCTGCCGATCAGCACCTATTTGCTGGTGGCCTATTTTCGCGCCATTCCTGATGAATTGATCGAAGCCGCGCGTCTGGATGGGGCGGGTGAATTGCGTATCCTGTTTCAGATCCTGCTGCCGGTGTCCGCCCCGGCTGTGGCCGCGCTGTCGATCCTCAATTTCGTCTGGATGTGGAATGATTTGTTGCTGCCGCTTGTCATCATGGGCGGATCTGACAACACCACGCTGATGGTCGGCGTGGCGCTGTTGTCGGGGCAATATGACATCTCGATCCCGCTAATCAGTGCGGGGATGATCATCGCCCTTTTGCCGGTACTGATTGTTTATTTCCTGTTTCAACGGCAGATCCTGAGCGGTGCCATTTCAGGAGCGGTAAAATGAACGCAGCACCGGAGGAACCTCTTGTCTTTATGTACCGGCTGAAGCCCGGCATGGGCGCTGAATATGATCGCGCGCATCGGGCGGTCTGGCCAGAAATACTGGCTTTGCTGGATGCAGCAGGCATTTATGACTATCGCATATGGCGGCGCGGTGATCTCGTCGTGAGTGCGATGCGCACCGTAAAGGGGTTCGATTACGCCAGCCGCGTTACCGCCACAAGTGAGGTTCAGTCCCGCTGGACGGCTTCGTTGGCGCATGTGTTTGAGCAAATCAGTGACGAAGACGGCACGCCGCTTTGGCTGGATTTGGTCTTTGCCCACAGGCCACAAGAGGAGCCGGGCCCATGACGATCCTTCGCCTAGCCGATCCGATCGGGGGGACGTTTGGCTGCAATACGGGCGAGGGGAAAGGTTGGCTCTGCCAGGCGACCGCCCAGCAACTCGGTGATTGTCTGCGCAGCACCAAAGGCTGCCTGACAGGCGGCATCGAAATCCACCAGTTGCCGCGCCGCCTGAAGGAACGGCATGGTCAGCGCCGCCGTGGCAAAGCCGCTGTGATCAATAAGCGGGAAGCTGACATCGGTGATGCCCTGCAAACCTTCACCGGTCACCATTTCGTATCCACGGGCATGAATCCTTTCGGTACGACGGATCAACGCCTCGGCATCTTCAGCCGACTGGTTCTGGCGCAGCTCGTCAAGGATCCACGCCTTGGTCTCCGGCGACTGAAACGCCACCAGCAATCTTCCCGACGCGGTGGCCATCGCCGGATTCTTCGTACCAACGCGCAGTCGAAATCCGAGGGGGCGGGGCTGTCGACCTGGGCAACGACGCGGATATCTGTTTTGTCGAGAATGGCGATGTGCATGGCCTGATCTGCGGCAACAGAGGCGGCATTCATAATCGGCGTCGCCAGATCCACCAGACGCGCCAGCGGCGGATAGCGATGGGCGAGGTCAAATACCCGGTTCGAGAGATAAAAACCGTCTTCTCCTGTGTGCCTCTGAATATAACCGCGCCGCTCCAGAACCATGACCACACGATAGACCTCTTGCAGCGAACGGCCCAAGAGTTGCGCAATTTCACTCTGGTTGACGCCCCGCGAAAGGCCGGCCAAAAGCTCCAGAACATCCAATCCCTTTTCAAGGGCGGGCGCCTCATAAGAGCGTTTTTCAACTTTCTTGGGTGGTTTTTTGACGGGCGGGGCTTTGGCGGTCGGTATCTGTTTCGACGGCACGGGAACATACTCCTGATAGATATTATCAAATATAAAAATATACTTTTACATACAAAATCAATGGTTCGCAAGTGCCACACCGCGAAGGCATTCCATGAAAATCACAGTGAGCGATACAATGACTGAGACACACAAGAAGCAACTTTATCACGTCACGGTTGATTTCGACCGGGACGGAAAACAGATCGGAACCTTTCAGGTGCCGCTTTCGGTTCATGATGACGCTTGGGGAGTGATTCCGGTGCCTGTGGCGGTGATCAAAAACGGAGAGGGCCCGACTGTAATCCTCGAAGGAGGCAATCACGGCGATGAATACGAAGGACCGATCGCCCTTGGCGAGTTGATCCGCGATATCGACGTGGCCGATGTTGCCGGGCGGTTGATAATTATACCTGCGATCAACCAGCCCGCAGTGTTGGCAGCGCAACGCACTTCGCCCATCGACGGGATCAACATGAACCGGGTGTTCCCGGGAGACGCCTTGGGCAGCGCGACCGAACAAATTGCGGCCTTCGTCAATGATGTGCTGTTCCCCATGGGTGACGTGTTTATCGATCTTCATTCGGGTGGATCGTCGCTGAATATCATCCCCAGTGCCGTGATCGAGCCCGGGCTCACGCCCGAACAACATGCCGCCAATGTCAAGGCCGCTTCTGTCTTTGGCACCCCGCTTGCGGTGGTGATCGACAATCGCGGTGATCCGCGCACCGCCACCGCGTCGGCCGCTCGGGCCGGGATGACGGTGATCGGCACCGAGATGGGCGGCGCCGGGACCACGTCAATCGAGGCGCTCGCGCTTTGCCGTCGCGGCATTCGAAATGTTCTGGCCAGCGTCGGTGTGTTGCCGCAACGAATGGCAACGCCGGTACCAGCCCCCAAACTCTACACGCTGTCGCCGCTTGCCCATTTGATCACCGAAGACGACGGTGTGTTCGAAGCGCTGCATCCCCTTGGCACCGAAGTTTCGGCTGGGGACGTTGCGGGACGCGTTCACTTTCTGACCCAACCGGCGCGGTCGCCAGTCGAATTGCGCTATCGGACCAGTGGCATTGTTTATGCACGCCGGCAGCCGGGCAGGGTGCGCCCGGGCAATTGCTGCATCGTCGTCGCATCGCCCCACACGGAGGTTCAATCATGATTTCACTGGATGACATTCGCGCCGCAGCACAGCGCATCGCCCCACATATCAGGCACACACCCGTTATAGAGTTGACGGCGGTCCCCGATCCCGTGACCGAGGCGCAATTATTTCTCAAGCTCGAAAACCTGCAATGCACCGGATCGTTCAAGGCCCGCGGCGCGACCAACAAACTTCTCAGCCAGCCACCCGGCGCAGTGTCCAAAGGGATCGTCACGGCCTCAGGGGGCAATCATGGTTTGGCTGTGGCCCGGGCGGCACGCTCGGCTGGGGTCCCAGCAACCGTTTATGTCACCGAAAGCGCCACCGAGGAGAAGCGCGAAAAGCTGCGCCGCAGCGGTGCAGAGGTTAAGGTGCTGGGCAAAATCTGGAATGAGGCCAACGAAGCTGCGCTGGAGCAGGCTGAACGCACCGGTGCCGCCTATTTCCATCCTTTCGCCGACCCCATGGTGGTCGCTGGACAAGGCACAGTAGCGCTGGAATTTCTTGACGCTGTGCCGAACCTAGACACCGTTATTGTGGCAATTGGTGGCGGCGGGCTGATCTCCGGCATGTCGGTGGCGCTCAAGGCGCTCAACCCCGCTATCCGCATCATCGGGATCGAGCCGGAAGGATCGCCGACGCTCAAGGCCAGCCTGGATGCCGGACGGGTTGTGCGGCTTGAAAGCGTGACCAGCAAGGTGGCGACCATGAGTTGCGGTGAAACCGACCCGGGGGTTTTTGCGCTGGTGCGCGATAACGTTGATGAAATCGTGCTGATTTCCGATGCCGAAATGGAAGACGCGGCCGCCTGGCTTTGGTTCGAACTGGGCATTGCCGCAGATTTGAGCGGGGCTTCGGCCATTGCAGCCCTTCGATCGGGGAAAATATCTCTCCCCGCTGATGCAAGAGCTGGCGCATTGGTGTGTGGTGCCGGGTTGGACGGTGTCGCGCTCTAAAACTGCGAGGCGCGGGATGCCAGCGCGCTGCAGATCACCGTCCTTCCGGAGTTCGTCGAGAATTCCGCTGAATGCGGTGATCTGCAGCGGCCTGCCTGTCAACCGCTCGGTGTTCCGGTCTGTCACCAACTCCGGACTGGATGAAACCGGGTAGGGCGTCGCCGCGACCGGGGCCCAAATGATAAATCTCCGGGCTTCGTTGTTAATCGGCGCCGGGTATCATTGGCGCTGCAGAAGTGCGTTTATCTCTGTTAGCGAAGGCATCGAGGGTGCCGTGCCGGACCGGGTCACCGAAATCGAGGCTGTGGCGCAGCCGAACCTGACGGCAGTCACCGGGTCCAAGCCGGTGGCCAGCGCTGCGGCGAAGCCACCGTTGAAGGCGTCTCCGGCACCGGCGGTTTCTACTACCGGACCGGTATCGAAGGCCGCGACGTGAACGCTTTGTCCGCCGGCATGATAGAGCGCGCCCTTTTCTCCCAGCGTGATGACCACCGCCCGGGCGCCCATGCGGGACAGTTCCACCGCAGCCCTGGTGGCGTCCTCGAGGCTGGTCACAGCGATGCCGGTCAGCGCCTCGGCTTCGGTTTCGTTCGGGGTCACGTAGTCGCACAGCGCCAGCATGCCGTCGGGCAAGGTGGCTGCAGGCGCCGGATTGAGGATGGTTGTTGCACCGCCTTCGCGGGCGATTTGCAGGGCGTGCATCGCCGCATCCATCGGCTGTTCAAGCTGGGTGACGAACACTGCGGCATTGCTGATCAGCTCGGCGCGCGCATCAACGTCTGCCGGGGATATCGAACCGGCCACGCCGGGGCAGACAATGATCGCGTTGTTGCCGGTTCCCGCCTCGACAAAAATGTAGGCAGCGCCGGTGTAGCCGTCTTCATGCTGAGTGATCGCTGGTGTCACGCCCGCATCGGCCCAGGTCTTGAGCGCCATCTCGGCGAACGTGTCGCGCCCAAGCCGGGTGATGAAATGAGTCTCCACCCCAGCTCTGGCCGAAGCCACAGCCTGGTTGGACCCCTTGCCGCCGGGCCCGAGCGCAAACCCCTCGCCCATGATGGTCTCGCCCATTTGCGGCGCGCGCGCCGCGCGGTAGGCCGTGTCGGCAACGAAAACGCCCAGAATGACGACTCTTGTCACGATGTTCCCCTTACTCTTCCGGCGGGATAACGCCTTTGCGGAACATGAAGCAGCCGTAGAACCGTCGTTCACCGGTCTGGATCACTGCGTAGGCTTGCTTGGCCATGTCGTAGAAGGCGAAGCGTTCGATGCCGACCATCGATCGCGACTGACCTTCGGCTGCATCGATCGCCTTCTGCACTTCGGCCTGCACCGGGGGCACCTCGCCGGGATTGCCGACGATCTCCATGCGGCCGGCAAAATCGTCGACGAAGGTGTCGAGCGGCAGCACCGACAAGATGGCTTCAGCAGCTTCCCCGGCGGTCAGGTTGTCCATGCGCAGGAGATCGCCGGTCACCGTTTGGCGGGCGATGGAATCGGACGGAAAATTGGTGTCGGCGATGATCAGCGTATCGCCATGGCCCATGGCGCGAAGTGCATAGAGCACCTCTGCGTTCAATCGCGGGTCCAGTCCCTTGAGCATGCGATCCTCCTTCGTGTGGTTTTGTCAGGCACGTTATCCTGCGTCACCGTTTCGTCGGTTTACGGCGAGGCCTGGTCAATCCAGCCGTAGCCCTGTCTCCGCGTCAAACATGTGCACCATGTCGGGGTGTGGTTTTAACCGGATCACATCGCCCGGCCGGAAGGCGTGGCGTTCTTTGAATACGGCGATGATCTCCCGACCCGCGGCCCGGAGCACGACATGGGTTTCGGATCCTGTGGGTTCGACCACTGCGACCTTGGCCTCAAAGCCTGCCTCATCCAGTTCGAGATGTTCCGGTCGGATGCCGAAAACCACCTTGCGACCCTGCTCCATTCCGGTGCGCTCCGGCGCTGCCAGTGATACGCCCTGAGCTTCCACTGTCAGAGATCCGCCGTTGCCGTCGACGAGGCCTTCGATCAGGTTCATCGATGGTGACCCGATGAAGCCGGCGACAAACACATTGGCTGGCCGATCATATAGCTCCAGCGGCGCACCTTGCTGCGAAATATGGCCGTCACGCATGACCACGATCTGGTCGGCCATGGTCATGGCTTCGATCTGGTCGTGAGTTACATAGACGGTGGTGGTCGACAGCCGCTGGTGCAATTCGCGTATTTCGGCGCGCATCTGCACCCTGAGTTTGGCGTCAAGATTAGACAGTGGTTCGTCAAACAGGAATACCTGCGGTTCGCGCACGATCGCCCGCCCCATGGCAACACGCTGGCGCTGCCCACCTGAAAGCTCTCGCGGGAAACGCGCCAGATAGGGCTGGAGGCCAAGAATCTCCGCTGCTTTGGCGACCCGTTCATCGATTTCCGCTTTTGGCATGTTCTGCATCTTCAGGGCAAAACCCATATTGGCGGCCACTGATTTGTGCGGATAAAGCGCGTAGTTCTGAAACACCATTGCGATGTTGCGCTCAGCCGGCGGCAGGTTGTTGACTACCCGTCCGCCGATACTGATCGTGCCTGCGGTAACGCCCTCGAGCCCGGCAATCATCCTGAGCAGTGTTGACTTGCCGCACCCTGATGGACCGACCAGGACCACGAACCGACCATCGGGAATATCGATATCCACGCCGTGGATAACTTCCAACGATCCATAGGCCTTGTAGAGTTTTTCGATCCTGACGTCCGCCATACCGCCCCCATTGTTTTTTCACGCCTTCCGCAAGTGGTAGCGCACGAAAAAGGCGCTGTCCATGTTGTAGGCATGCTAACATGTTAGATACTTGACAGCTTGGCTGAAGGCTGAAATGTTTTCAATTCTGTCCGGTGAACCGGACCTGGCCGTTGGGGAAAATTGGCGATCAACGACCTGATAAGGTCGGTCGACCTTCCTTGACCGGACCGCCGGAGGAGGCGGGTAACATTGGGAGGTGTTTCATGAAAGTAGAACTGTTTGAACACGCGGTGCGGGTGGCTCTGAGCCGCCGCCGTCTGCTGCAAGGTGCAGCTGCTGTCGGCGGTCTTGCCGCAGTCGGTGGTATTGGCACCAAACACGCCGCCGCACAGGATGATGTGCGCGCTGCAATCCTGAAGATTCCCGGCGTTGGCGCCGGCTCGCCCACAGACGCCGATTGGCAGAAGGTTGGTGAAATGTGCCTGGCGGGGACCAAGGCCACTGTAGCCGAAGGCGAATTCGCAGGTGTTGAACTGACCTTCATGGGGCTCAATAACCAGAACCTGCATAACTTCCTGTTTCGTGGTTTCTTGAAGCCCTGGGAAGCCTACACCGGTGCGAAAATCAACTGGATCGATCTGGCGCAGGCCGATTACAATGCCCGTCTGCAGCAGTCGATCGCCACAGGAACCGTCGATTTCGATATTATCGAGATGGGCTCGCCGTTCGAAGGCGATGTCTGTGGCAAGGGGTTGGCCTCGGAAATGCCCGATTGGGTCAAAACCCTGATCGATATGGACGACTATGTGAGCTACCTCAAGGCGCCTGTCGGTACCTGGGATGGCAAGACCTATCGGATCTCCATCGACGGCGATTGCCACACCTTCGCTTACCGCAAGGATTACTACGAGAACGAGGAGTTCGCCGCAGCCTGGAAAGAATCGGGCGGCGAGGGCGAGTGGAGTGCTCCCAAGACCTGGAAAGATGTGCAGGCGCATTCCAAGTTCCTGGCGGGCAAGAAAGACCCGCTCACCGGACTTGATGCACATGGCTACCTTGATCCGCTGAAGGGGTGGGGCGGCTTTGGCTTCTACTTCCTCGAAGATCGCGCCACCGCCTATGCCAAGCATCCCGACGACCCGGCTTGGCTGTTTGATGCAGACACCATGAAGCCGCGCGTTAACAATCCGGCCTTCGTACGCGCCATTCAGGAAGTCATGGACCTGATCGCTGTTCCGGGAGCTTACCCTGCCGATCAGATCAACGCTGATCCAGGGACAACAGCGTTCTCGCAGTTTCTCGCAGGCACCGGCTCGATGCTGACCTGGTGGGGCGATGTGGGATCATCCGCACGCACGTCAGACACCTCGGTTGTTGGCGATGTTGTCAGCTTCAGCACTTTGCCGGGCTCGGATGAGGTGTACAATTCCAAGACTGGCGAATGGGAACAAAGGGCCAATGAGGCACCCAACATGGCCTATATCGGCTGGGGTGTGTATGTCATGGCCAGAGTTGATGGCGACGAAAAGAAGCACAAGGCTGCCTGGTCGGCTGCCGCGCATCTCGGTGGCAAGGATCTTTCGCTCTGGACTTCGGCCTATCCGTCAGGCTTTCAGCCATACCGCAACAGCCACTTCAACTACGAGGAATGGGAAGCTGCCGGTTATGACCGGGCCTACATCGAGGATTACCTCGGTTCCAACGCCGACAGCTACAATCATGAAAACTCGGCGATTGAACCGCGCATTCCTGGTATTTTCCAGTACTACTCGGTGGCCGAGGATGAACTGGCGAAGGGTTTTGCCGGACAATATGGTTCGGCTCAGGAAACCGCGGATGCCATTGCGGCTGCATGGGAGAAGATCACCGACCAGATTGGGCGGGAAAGTCAGATCGCACTCTACAAAGCCTCATTGGGCATGTAATCCAGTCACGGCCCCGGCGGGTTATTCCGCCGGGGCCATCCTCAAGTCCGGGATGCGCAGAATTTGGCCGAGCAAGGCGATTTCCTTCACGTTGTCACCTCTGATAATCTCTCCGCTCGAAGGGTGGCGTTTGGCCGAGCCTTGATCTGGGGATCGGCGGGGATACTGGCTCTCGTCGCGATTGCGCAGACTCTTCAGGAAACCGGTCAAGCCAGTTTCGGCTTTTCCAGTTGGCGGCCAACGCTCTACGCGTACGTGCTGTGGGCGATTGCGCTGTGCTGGGGGCAGGTCCTGATGCGCGGCGAACAAGGCAAGCGCGTGCTGTTTGTCCTGCCGGCAGCGCTTTTCGTGATTTCCATGGTCGTGTTCCCGCTGCTGTTCGGGCTGGTGATTGCGTTCTCTGACTGGAACCTGTCGTCACCGACAGGTCGCACCTTCAATGGCCTCGATAACATTCGCCAGATGTGGACCGACAGCTTCTATTGGAACGCACTCGGCAACATGGTTCGCTACACGCTGGCGATTGTCGTCGAATATGCCATTGCGTTCGGACTGGCGCTGCTACTCAATTCTCAAATTCGCGCCCGCAAATTCTTCCGCGTCGCATTCCTGATGCCGCTGATGCTGTCACCTGTGGCCGTCAGCTGGATGGTCGGAAAGTCGATGATGGAAATCCGTTTCGGTCCGCTGGCGCGGTTGGCCCGCCAACTGGGCTGGGACTCGCCGTCGTTTTTCGGTTCGCCCGAAATGGCCCGTTTCACCATCATGGTGATGGACGCCTGGACCTATATTCCGTTCATGATGATCATGATTCTGGCCGGCCTTCAGGCGATCCCCAAGGACATTCAGGAGGCCGCCAAGGTTGATGGCGCGCGTGCCTGGCGCGGGTTCTGGGAAGTCACATTTCCCTTGATGCTGCCGGTCTCGATCACCGTGATCCTGATCCGCATCATCTTCAAGCTCAAGCTCGCCGACATTATCATCAACGTGACTTCCGGCGGTCCGGGCGGGGCCACTGACAGTGTCACCAGCTTCATCTTCCGGGAATACCGCGATCGCTCCAATGTCGGCTACGGCACATTGCTGGCGATGGTCTATCTGGTGGTCATCGTGATTGCGATCACGATTCTCATGAAGCTTACCGACCGCTGGGCGCGGCCGCGTTATTGATCGGGGAAGCGACAAATGAGCCAGCAGATTTTCCATGACAGCCCTGATGATTTCGCCCACAAGGCGAAATGGTTCTCAGGCCGTTTTGCGGTCTATGCCGCGTTGATCCTGTGGACAATCATCTGTCTGTTCCCGATCTACTGGACGATCACCACCTCGTTCAAGATGGCGCCCGACGTGATGCGGGGACATCTCGTTCCGTTCTGGGACTTTCAGCCGAAATGGCTTGGCTGGCGATCGCTCGGGTTTTCGCCGGATACGATCTGGGCCGAATCCACGGTGCGTGAGGAATTCGTCAAGCGCTTCTACAATTCGGTGATTACCTCGTTGTCGGCTTCGGCGCTGGCAGTGTTTCTGGGCTCACTCGCAGCCTATGGGCTGTCGCGGTTTTCCTATCGCTTCGGCTTCATGCGCAATTCGGACATCTCGTTCTTTTTCCTCAGCCAGTTGATCCTGCCGCCGGTGGTGTTGGCGCTGCCTTTCCTGGTGCTCTACAAATCGCTGGCGCTGCTTGATACCCGCATCGGCTTGATCCTGCTTTACACGCTCACCGTGCTGCCGATCGTCATCTGGATCATGCGCGACCAGTTTGCCGGCATTCCCAAGGAACTTGAAGAAGCTGCGCTGGTCGACGGACTGTCGATCTGGGGCGCTTTTGCCACCATCGTGTTGCCGATTGCGCTACCCGGCATGGTCGCCGCTTTCATTTTGTCGCTGGTACTGACCTGGAATGAATATTTCTTTGCCGCCCTTTTGACCTCGACCCATGCCAACACGCTTCCGGTGATGGTGGCGAGCCAGACGGGGAGCCAGGGTATCAGCTGGTGGTCGATGGCGGCGCTGTCCTTTGCCGCGATCCTGCCGCTTATTGTCATCGGCATCCTGCTTGAACGTTACATTATCAAGGGAATGGCTGCAGGTGCGGTGAAGTAGATCGCGATCTGAAAACTGTTACGACCAGCCGCTACCGGCATCACTCCATGTTGGTATGCCGCGCCCGCATGCTCCGTGTGTTTTCTCCAAGTTTTTCCTTGAGCATGAGCACCATGATTTCAAACAGCACAAACAGCGCCCCCTCGTAAACTGATCCCATCGGCAGGATCGAGGTGCTGCCAACGTCTCTGGCCATGGTTTGCGCAGGAATGGTGAGCACCTGATCTGCAAGCCTGGCGGTCTCGCAGTCCGGTTCGGCCGTCAGGAACAGAATTTTTGCTCCAGCCCCCTTCGCCACGCCGATCAGGGCAGTTACGGTTGAAAGTTCGCCTGGGCCCGCCGAGCACAAGAACAGATCACCCTGCCCGAGCGGTGGCGTGGCCATGGACCCCTGCATCGAGGCACTGAGCCCGAGATGGAACAACCGCATTGTCAAACCCTGGACCTGCAGGCCCTCGCGGCCGCATCCATATGAGACAATCGTGCCAGCTGAAGCGATCAGATCGACGGCGCGATCAATCTCGCCCGGATCAATGGCGTCGACTACCGATCCAATTTCCGAAAGAGCGTCTCGAAAATTACTCATGTTGCTGTTCCAGTTGGGTCATTACGTTCTTGTTTTGCTCATAGAGTTTCAAAAGCAGCAGATATTGCCGTTCTGTCAACGCCGATGCAAAACCAGGCACGGTTATGGCCTGGCGAAAAAAGCTAGCATTTGTTTGCGATTCATCCGTTTGGCAAGAACCGTTTCGTTATTCTTATCAACGCCATGATCCTGGAAAACGCTCGTGGCCAAATCGAGGCCAATTGTCGTGGACTTCATTTGGGACGCTGCTTTAACAGCGCTCACTGTATGGGGCCACCCGGATGTATCGTTCCGATCACCGGCTTGGCGGGACCTGAAATGTGCATGAAACGGTCTAGTGCAGTCCCCCATTTGCCGCGCTGTTAAAAACAGGGCTATGCGGTTGCGTGGCAATTATACTAACATGTTAGCAGGCGAGGTGGTGCAGATGCAATTGAAGACACGACATTGGGACCGGATCGGAAATGGTGGGCTGACGTTCACCGAACTGGGCTTTGGCACCGCACCATTAGGTAATCTCTACAGGGCGATCAGCGATGATGATGCCCATGCGGTGCTGACCCGCGCCTGGGATTTGGGGACGCGCTATTTTGACACCGCGCCGCTCTACGGACTTGGCCTTTCAGAAACCCGGTTGAACCGGTTCCTGCGCGACAAGCCGCGCGATGATTACGTGTTGTCGACCAAGGTCGGACGCCTGCTCACGCGCTGCGAGAGAGGAGAAGAACGCGATTTAATCGGCAAGTTTTTCGATGTTCCTGCACGCAGGGAGGTATTTGATTACACCTATGACGGGGTGATGCGCTCGCTCGAGTTTTCGCTCGCGCGCCTGGGTGTTGACAGGATCGACATCCTGTTCGCCCATGACCTCGACATCTTCACTCATGGCAGTCAGGCAGCACTCGATGCCAAGCTCAATGAAATGATGGCGGGCGGCTACAAGGCGCTGATGTCCTTGCGTGAGCAAGGTGTGATCAAGGCTTTTGGCGCAGGAGTCAACGAGTGGCAATCCTGCCAATGGTTGACAGAGCATGGCGATTTCGACCTGTTTCTCCTGGCGGGCCGCTACACACTGCTTGAACAAGAGGCGCTTGATAGCTTTCTGCCGCTGGCGGAAAATCGCGGCATCGGCATTGTTATTGGCGGACCCTACAATTCCGGGATTCTGGCTACCGGGCCAAAGCCCGGCGCCTTTTACAATTACGATCCTGCACCGCAGCACATTCTCGATCAGGTCGCCAAAATCGAGGCGATATGCAAGCGTCACGGTGTCCGCATGGTCGATGCGGCATTCCGGTTTCCACTGCATCATCCAGCGGTGGTCTCGGTTATTCCCGGCGGACAGGGCGTCGCGGAAGTCGAGGCCAATTTCACGGCAGCCACTACCGAAATCCCGTCCGCGCTTTGGGCGGACTTGAAAGCCGAACGCTTGATCCGTGATGACGCTCCGGTCCCCGCATGAGGAGGTTATCCGTTTGAAAATCGACGCGCACCATCATCTCTGGAACCCCAGCCGCGGCGACTATGACTGGATGCCGATGGACAACGAGACATTGGCGCGGAGCTATGCGCCGCCTGATCTCGCGCCGCATTTGCGAACCCATGGCATCGACGCCACGGTGCTGGTTCAGGCTGCGGCCACGATACATGAAACCGAGTACATGCTTGGATTGGCTGACGCGACGCCCTTTGTCGCCGGTGTCGTCGGCTGGGTGGATTTCGAAAACCCGTCGGATGTCGAAACGCTTAGCCGACTCTCCAGGCATCCGAAGTTCAAGGGTATTCGTCCGATGATCCAGGACATTCCAGATGATGACTGGATGCTCCGGGACGATGTACAATGGGGATTTGGTGCCGTCTGTGATCTTGATTTGACTTTCGATGCGCTGGGCTTTCCCCGGCATCTGGCCAATTTTCTGACCATTCTCAAACGTTATCCGGACATGCGGGTGGTCGTTGACCACTGCATGAAGCCGCAGATCAGGGATCATTCCGAGGCGAATTTCCGCTTCTGGGCCGATGGCATGACGCGGATCGCAACGGAGACAAAGGCCTGCTGCAAGTTCTCCGCACTCGTTTCCGAGGCCAGTCCTGACTGGACCGTCGAGCACCTCAGGCCCTATGCCGACCATGTGTTCAAGGTCTTTGGTCCATCCAGGGTGATGTGGGGTTCGGATTGGCCGGTTTGTCGTCTGGCTGCGAGCTACCAGGATTGGCACGCGGCCGCGGAAGTACTTACTGAGAATCTGAACACCGAGCAGCGAGCAGAGATCTTTGGCGGCACTGCCGCACGATTTTACCGGATTGGCGGTTGAGCGATTAGGGCTTCCACGCATTGCCGGGTGATGGCTTTTCGCTTGTCGATATCTGTCGAAACATGAAGTGCGGCGGCTGCCTGTCCGAAGCAGGCCGCCAGAGCAAGGCTCTTGCCTGCGTCACGGGCAGCGGCCAGTGCGCCTAAGAACGCGTCGCCTGCGCCATGGGTCGACACCACTTGAACCGGGTGACCGTGCTGCAGAATGGCAGTCCCGGCCGCGTATAGTGCCAATCCGTCGCCACCCAGCGTGATAATCACCGTTTTCGGGCCGAGTTTCGACAGCGATTGCGCTGCAGAAATGGGATCGAGCTTCTCCTCGTCTGTTTCCAGCATGCCGGCGGCTTCGACACGGTTGACCACCAGCACGTCGATCAGAGCCAAAAGGCTGGCGCCAATTGGCCGGGCTGGCGCCGCGTTGAGCACCACTTCCGCGCCGCCGTTCCTTGCGCTTTGTGCGACGATGTAATTGATCTCCTCGGGGATCTCGTTCTGCAGCAATATGATCTTCGCATCGTCGGGGATAGAGATCCGGTTCGGATCAATGCCGAGGTTTGCGGCGGAAACGATCACGGCGCCGTAGCCGCCTCCCGGTTCAACGATGGCAACACTCATTCCTGACGGGCCGGGCTCGCGCTGCACCTGGCTGGAATCGACGCCGATACGGTTCAAGCTCTCAAGCAAGGCGACGCCAGATGCATCATCGCCAATCCGGCCGGCAAATGTTGTCCGGGCGCCCATCTGCGCCGCTGCCACCGCCTGATTGCCGCCTTTGCCGCCCATGGCGTATTTGACCGCTTCGCCTGCGACGGTCTCGTCAAGCCGTGGCAGATGCGGCGCGTTGACAATCACGTCGTAATGCAATGCCCCGCAGACGAAGACGCTCACTTGCCCGCGCCGTAAAGTGCGTCCGCGACAATACCAAGAGAGACTGTTGCGTCCTGTCGGGCAATGGCCTCGGCTAGCTCGGCATTATCCACCAGCCTTGACGCTATCCTTCTCAGCCGTTCGGCCATCATGATGTTGGCGCGCGCCTCGGCAGTCGGATCAAGTCCACCATGATCCGGAAAGGTGTCGAAATAGATCACTCCCTCATATCCCATGCGCTCGAGCTCAACGAACAGTTCGACCGTCTGCACCGGGTGGACCGACCCCACCATCAGACCATCATCGCGCTTGCCATAGCCATCATTGAGATGGACGCCCAAAAGGCGCGAGTGCCGCCCGGTCAATCGCGCCGAATGTGCGGGGATTTCGTCTGCGTAGAGTACGTGGGCGAAGTCCAGCGTCACGCCGAGATTGGCCCGTTCCGCCTCACGGGTGGCCAGCAGCGTCGTGCCGATATCCGGCATCAGCGCATAGGCGCGCGGCTCGTTGGGTTTGTACTCGATGGCGATGTCGATATCTGGATTATGATCGGCCACCTGCTTTAGCGCCGCAATCGTATCGTCCCACATGCGCATGTAATTGCCCTGGAACGAATAGTCGACGCCGTCCTGGCCCATCCATAATGTCATCAATCGACCGCCCATTGCGGCCAGCGCGTCAAGCCCGCGCTTTGTGATATCGAGTGCTGCCTGACGCACTTTCGGGTCTGGATTGGTGAACGCGCCGAGGCGGAATCCGGGGTCGGTGTAGTAGCGCATGGCAAGTCCGTTAAGTGCCAGGCCATTGCTGGTGAGGATCTGTGACAGCTCAGCCGCTGTGTGATCGGCGAAATGGTCGGGATAATTCAGATCTGCGGCGCCAAGGCCTTCGACTTGCGCCGCGCGGGCAATCATGTCCGCAGCAGTCGGGTTGCCTGGTAGGCCGGTCTTGAAAGCATTGAGCCTGGCGGCGTAGCGGTGTCGATTCGACAGATCGGGCATGGCAGGCCTTTCGGAGTCAGTGATTGGCAAACAGCTCGGGACGCTCGTGAACCAGAGGCTCAAGGAACTTGATGAGCTGTCGCAGATGGTGTCGGGTTGCCTCTCGCGCGGCGTGCGGGTCTCGCGCTTCCAGCGCGGCAATGATCGCTTTGTGCTCGGCAAGGGTTGCCTGCATGCGCCCCGGCGATGGCAGATTGAGCCGGCGTGCGCGGTTGACATGCACCCAGGAGGTTTCGGCCAGAAATGCCAGTCGTCGGTAGCCGGTAAATGACAGGATTAGTTCATGCATTTGGGCGTCCATCTCGTAGAAGCCGGCAATATCCTCGTCCCTGACCAAAGCTTCCTGAATGCGCAGGTTTCGCCGCAGTAGCACCAGTTGCTCTTCGGTGATGCTGGTTGCTACGGTTTCAATCGCGGCCAGTTCCAGCGCCTCGCGCAGGAAGGCCCCTTCGTGGATTTCCGCCATCGAAAACCGGGTCACATAGGTCCCGGCTTGTGGAACGATATCGACCAGGCCTTCGCTGGCCAGGCGCGTCATGGCTTCGGTAACCGGAGAGCGCGAGACACCCAACTCCTCGCAGATTTCCGACTTGCGCATCCGCTCACCCGGGCGGAACGCCAGCGACAGGATCGCCTGCTTGAGCGACGCGTAGACTTTCTGGGCCAGCGAGCCAGGCAGGCTATCCAGGGATTGCAGCGGCGGACGGGGAGGGATTACGTCTTGCAGGATACCATCCTTATCTAGTAGCATTCTAACATGTTAGAGAATGCCTTCTTCCTGTCAAGCCGATGCCCGGCCGCATGACTTGGGCTTTATACGCACGGACCTATCCATGACAACCGATCTCCCTCAGACAATTCGTCTCAACCCGCACGACAATGTGATCATCGCGTTGAAGGATCTGGCCAGCGGCGCGGCGGTGTCCGGACTCGATGTCCCCCTCGTGGAATTCGTGGCACGTGGACACAAGATTGCATCACGACCAATCGCCGAAGGCGAGAAGGTCATCCGCTATGGCCAGACTATCGGGGTGGCGAGTCACGCCATCGGCGCTGGCGCGCACGTTCATGTGCACAATCTCGGCATGGGCGGCCACACCGAGGCGCAGGAATTTTCAACTGAGGTCCGGCCGCTTCCTGTTCCAGCCGAAAAACGTCATTTCATGGGCTATCACCGTGCCGATGGCAGCGTCGGCACCCGCAACTATCTAGGCATCCTCACCTCGGTGAATTGCTCCGGATCGGTGGCGCGCTTCATTGCCGAAGCTGTGGAGAAGCAGGGCTGGCTCGATCAGTTCGACAACGTCGATGGCGTGGTGCCGATCGTCCACGGCACCGGCTGCGGCATGTCGGGAAACGATGAAGGATATGACACCCTGTTCCGGACGTTGCAGGGCTATGCCCGCAATCCGAACTTTGCTGGCATTCTGTTGCTCGGGCTGGGCTGCGAAGTCATGCAGGTTCCCGATCTGGTCGGCCGCGGCCGCATGCGCGCCGATGGCAATGTCCGTTACATGACGATCCAGCATTCCGGCGGCACCCGCAAGTCGATTGAACGCGGCGTCGAGCAGCTCAAGGAAATGGCCGCCGAGGCCAACAGGATCACACGTGCTCCCGCAGGGCTTGAGCATCTGATGATCGGCCTGCAATGTGGGGGATCTGACGGTTATTCCGGCATCACCGCCAACCCGGCGCTGGGCGCTGCGTCTGATCTGCTGGTCTCTCATGGCGGCACCACCATCCTATCGGAAACCTCGGAAATCTACGGCGCCGAGCATCTGTTGACCCGCCGTGCGGTGACACCCGAAGTCGGCGCCAAGATTGTCGAGCGCATTCGCTGGTGGGAGGATTACACCGCCCGCAATGGCGGCGAGATGGATAACAATCCCTCGCCCGGCAACAAGAAGGGCGGCCTGACCACGATCCTTGAAAAATCATTGGGCGCAGTGGCCAAAGGCGGCACGGCGCCGCTGACCCAGGTCTATAAATTTGCCGAACTGGTGACCGAGCGCGGCTTCGTGTTCATGGATTCTCCCGGTTACGACCCCTGCTCGGTGACCGGGCAAATTGCTTCCGGCGCCAATCTGATTGCCTTTACCACCGGTCGTGGATCGGTATCGGGCTACAAGCCGACGCCGTGCATCAAGCTGGCCACCAATTCGGAAATGTATGGCCGCATGTCCGAAGACATGGACATCAATTGCGGTGACATCATCACGGACGCTGTCAGTCTCGAAGACAAGGGCCGCGAGATTTTTGAGCTGTTCCTGCGCGTCGCTTCCGGCGAGGAAACCAAAAGCGAAGAGCTCGGATTCGGCGGTGCCGAATTCGTGCCCTGGCAAATGGGTGCGGTGATGTGATCACCATTCATGAAGTATTGAACCGGTAAGGTCGCAGTTATCTTGATCTGGTTGCACCCGCTACGCTGTCATCGGAGCCGACAACCACGGTGAAGCGGCCTTTAGCACTCTGCAATCCAACCGTCGATCTCAGCTTCAATCCGTCGTTGGTGATCATCACATAGACCGGCATCGACGAATTGGATGAGGTTAATGGTGACAATCGCGCTGAACTGCTCGATGGCAGCTTCATCGAGATCACCTTCGATTATCAAATTGATGGCAAGGCCACACTCAAATCCAAGTCACATACTTGGGAGGGGCCACGGACGGGGCAGGCGCTGAACTCCGACGAATGAACCTTGAACTGGTGCTCGTGCCGGAGGAGTGCGACACCTTCCGACAGGCAAAAGCGACTTTCGCGCGAGATGCCCTCCATGGGTTACGTAAACATCGTCTGCCGACAATTCACCTCACACTGGCAAGCCCAGAGGTGTCTGTCCGTGCATGCTCAATCGACCTGGTCTTCAGCCCCGCCGCTACCAGCTTACCGCAACCTCATACGGTCACGCTTTGGAATACGCGTTCAGCCTCTGGGCCGATAACGCTGCCGAAATGGAGCCCTGGCCCACTGATCACCAGTACCTCGAATGCCGCGGTAAATAACGTGGCAATACCACCTTCAAAATGCCGTACTTCGTTGCAAGTCTCCCTGCAATCAGGCCTTCGCAACCAAATCCAAAAAAACCGCATGGTTCAGCCTAGCGGGGCGTTCTGCGTATCCCGATACGGCGCCTTCTCCATACCTCGGTGGGGCGGGATACAAGCATCACTCCATAAGCTACGTCTTTCTCTGCAGCTTTAATCTTCGCGTTGGTTCAGCAGAACGCTGATTACCATTTCGCGTCCCGCCCGTCTGAACTCCCCGGGGATCGGACAGTGACGGAAATTGCGATCTGACGTCTGCTGATCTCCAGAAAAGAGGAGGTTAGAACATGCCAAAACGCCGAACCATGGAGCGGGCTTCAAGGCGCGCGTTGGGCCAGAGACAGTTAAGGATGAGCGCAAGGTGTCGGAAGAGGTGAGGCGGGGGGCTCTATCATGTCCATCTTCTCAACTCGCTCTCAGACCCGCGACAGTGACGGAATGTTCTGCATGAAAAATGGCCACCGTCTTAGTCCTCGACACTCATGCAGAGATACTTGATTTCGAGGAACTCATCGATACCGTATTTTGATCCCTCGCGGCCAAGACCGGACGATTTGATGCCGCCGAAGGGGGCTTCGGCCGTCGAGATCAGCCCGGTGTTGATGCCGACCATGCCGCATTCGAGGCCTTCGGCGACCTTCCAGACGCGGGCGAGGTCGCGGCTGAAGAAATAGGCGGCCAGGCCGAATTCGGTATCGTTGGCGAGCGCAATCGCTTCGTCGACCGTGTCAAATTCTATGATCGGTGCGACCGGGCCAAAAGTTTCTTCGGTGAGGATCTTCATCCCGGCCTTCACACCGGTCAGCACCGTCGGCTCGTAGAAATTGCCGCCGACATTGGAGCGGTTTCCGCCGGTCAGTACCCGGGCGCCCTTTGAGACCGCGTCCTGAACATGATCCTCTACTTTGGCGAGACCGGCCTCGTCGATCATCGGGCCGATGCTTATGCCGTCCCGGGCGCCATCACCTACCTTCAACCTGGCCGTGGCCTCGGACAGTTTGGCCGAGAACGCTTCGAGCACACCGCGCTGCACAAAGATGCGGTTGGCGCAGACGCAGGTCTGGCCGGAATTGCGGTATTTGGCGATCAATGCGCCTTCGACTGCCTTGTCTAGATTGGCATCGTCGAAAACGATGAACGGCGCATTGCCACCAAGCTCCAGCGACAGTTTCTTGATGTCATGGGCGCATTGCCGCATCAGGATCCGGCCGACTTCGGTCGAGCCGGTAAATGTGAGCTTGCGCACCTTCGGATTGGTGCACAGCTCCAGCCCCATGCCCTTGGAATCGGAGCCGGTAACGATGCTGAAGATGCCCTTGGGAATACCGGCTCTTTCGCCCAGCACAGCCATCGCCAGCGCTGACAGCGGCGTTTTTTCCGCCGGCCGTCCGACGAATGCGCAGCCTGCCGCCAATGCCGGGGCGACCTTGCGGGCAATCATTGCATTGGGAAAATTCCACGGTGTGATCGAGCCGACAACGCCGATCGGTTGTTTGAGCACGATTATCCGTTTGTCGCCCTGGTGGCCGGGGATGACGTCGCCATAGACCCGGCGGCCTTCCTCGGCGAACCACTGGATGAAGCTGGCGCCATAGGCGATTTCACCACGCGCCTCCGCAAGTGGTTTTCCCATCTCGGCAGTCAGAATCCGGGCCAGATCCTCGGTGTTATCGAGCATCAGTTCCTGCCATTTGAGCAGGATTGTGCAACGCTCCTTTGCGGTCCGCGCCGCCCACTCTTTCTGTGCTGCATAGGCCGCATCAATGGCAAGGCGCATGTCGTCCGCGCCAAGATCGGCAACACGGGTGAATTCTTCACCCGTGGCCGGATTTAAAACCGGAAAACTGCGCACGCCTGCCTTCCATTCGCCTGCCACATAGGCGCGATGTTCCATCAGGCTCGGGTCCGACAATTGAAGCGTCATGGTGGTTCCTCTCAGCTCTGGGAGCTCAATTATCAGTAGGCGGCGCTGTAGATCGCCAGTGCATCCGCTTCGCTGACTTCGCGCGGATTGTTGACCAGGAGCCGGGTCTGGTTCATGGCATCCGAGGCAAGGCGCGGCAGGAAATCCTTCGGGATGTTCATGGCGCTGAGGGTTTGTTGCAAACCGCAAGCAGCCGACAGTTCCGCCAGCCGGTCACAGAACGCAGCAGCGCGCTCCTGGCCTTCGTATCTCGCCAGTTCGGGAAATGCGTAGGGCGCCATCTCCGCATAGGGCTGAGGCGCTGTGGCAGTGTTGAAGCGCAAGACATGCGGCAGCACCAGCGCGTTGGATAGACCATGCGGAATGTGGAAATGCCCGCCCAGCGGATAGGCCAGAGCGTGGACTGCTGCCACCGGTGAATTGGCAAAGGCCTGGCCTGCCAGCATCGATCCGAGCAGCATGTCTGATCGGGCGGCGATGTCATGGCCCTCATGCACGGCCTTGAGCACGGAACGGCCCATCAGGGTGAGTGCCTGGGTTGCCAGCATTCGCGACAATGGATTATTGTTGGCGCTGGCCGAAGCATAGGATTCGATGGCGTGCACCATCGCATCGATTCCGGTTGCGGCGGTGATGTGGGGCGGCAGCCCGAGCGTCAGTTCCGGATCGAGCAGGGCCACATCCGGCAGTATCACCGGAGAGACCACGCCCATCTTTTCGTTGGTGCCGGTGGTGACGATGGAAATCGGCGTGACTTCCGAACCGGTGCCCGCCGTTGTCGGCACCAGGATCAACGGCAACCGCGGCCCCTTGACGTTGCCGACGCCGTACATCGATTTGAGCGTTTCCTTGCCCAACACCAGTACCGATACCAGCTTGGCCACATCCATCGACGAGCCGCCGCCAAGTCCGATGATGCCGTCGACGGAAGCGCCTCTGGCTTGCTCGACGGCTGCAAGGATGACCGCCTCGGGTGGATCCGCCTGCACATCGGAATACATCTCGACGGCAATGTCGGCCGCCTCAAGCACCGCCAGCGCCTTTTCAACAATCCCCGTTCGCATCATGCCGGGATCGGTGATCAGCATCACCCGTGCGCCCATCTGGGCTTTCGCAAGCTCACCAAGCCTGCCCAATTGGCCTGCCCCGAACTGGATGCTTTTTGAGGTGTTGAAGATGAAAGGCGTCACGGTACTCTCCCTGTTCTCGGCAATAGGTTGTTCAGCCGCCGAAGCTGAATGCGACAAGGACAATCAGAACGAAGGCCAGCGCGCCGGTCACGATCAGTTTGCGCAGTCTTTCGCGTTCGATCGAAGACTGGTCGCGTTTGAGTTTTCTCCTCGGCTCGTAAGCCGCAATTTCCAGCATATGGGGACTGGCCATTTCCATTTTGTAAGACAGGAACCAGACTATCCCAACACCCAAGGCCCAGAACAAAAGCGCCCAGGCCCAGATCGACGGCATGCCCACCGCCCACTCTCCACCCGACGCATCAATTGCGCCGAAAGCGGAATTACTGAATACCAACCCGGGCCCGACCGCAAGGAAAAGCCAGGCCAGAACGACCGACCATGCTACCGCACCGAGTGCCCTTGCGCGCGACCCGATACGCAAGGTGCTGGCCACAAAACGCCGCGCCTCCTGCGCCTCTTCACCAAAGGCATTTCGATTGGTGATGGCCGAAATAATGAGCACAGCGGTGAGGTTGGCGGCCATGCCCCAGGCCGCTGAGTGGATCGTCCAGGGCCAGCGCCCCCAGGGCAATTCCAACCCCAAAAATGACAGGACCTGATAGCCCAGCGGTTCAGTAAGCAGCACGCCGGCGATGCCGAAACCTACCCCAGTGGCTGCTGCTGACCGGGTGATCCAGCGTAGCCATGTTATGCCCAGCAATGGGGTCCAGAGCTGAAACGACAGCGGCAAGGCCAACGCGGCAAGTGCGGACAAGGTCACCGGTGCCAGTGACTGCATCAGCACTGACAACAGCGTCAACAGACCGATTACAATTCGGGTCAGATTGACCGTCGCCATGCGCGAAAGCCCACTGTGGAAATAGGGCTTGTACACATGACGCACGAGGCTTTCACCTGCGGTCAGCAACCCCAGGCCGGCAAGCAGTTGCACGCCGGCGATGGCGCCGAGAAACAGCCAGGCCATGAACCAGGGTGAATCAGTCTGCAACTGCGCCAGCATGCCACCCAGCGACATATTCGCATCGACAAGGCCGGCAGCGCCGATGATAGCTATTCCAAAAACGATGATGCCGCCCACTACACCGGCCATCACCCAGGTCTGGCCGGCAGCGAAGCCGTTTGCATTGCGGGTCGACATAACGATTTTAGCGGTGAGCGGACTGGCCTGAAAGCCCATGAAGGCCAGCGCCAAGCCGAAGCTGGTCAACGCTGTTTCTGCATGTCCGGAGACCGCGCCGCGCCCGAGACCCGCAGAAAACTGGATCACGCCGGACACCATGAACAGCCCGGCGCCGTCCGGCCCCTCAGCCAGCGCCTGCAGCCCATCATTTAGATGAGTAAATCCACCGGTGCTGATCAGCACGAACCCTGCCAATCCCACCACGCCGGTCAAGGCTAGCACGGTTTGAATGACGCCAAAATACCCGACAGCGCGCATGCCGCCGATGCCGACATAGGCAAACAGCACGGCGCCCAGAAACAACCCGGCGATCAATTGCGATATCATGCCGCCGCTCAGTGCGGCGATGATTTCCGACAGGGCGCGCAACTGCAATCCGGCGAAACCAACAGCAAACAAGACCGCAACTGCAGTCGAAACCACCACCAGGAAGTCGCTGTCGAAATAGCTGCGGAACAACTCGGTCTGTGACGAGAGCCGCAAACGCTGACCGATAAACCACATGCGCTTGAAGAACAGAACACCGGGCAAGGCCAACAGGATCCCGCCTTGCAAGATGCCGGGCTGTGTAAAGCCGCGAACCGAAATCTCGGTGCTTCCGCCGAGCAGAAACCAGCCGGACAGGCTGGCGCCCGCAAGTATGATGGCTGAGATCCACGGGGAGAGCGTATGGCCGGCGGAGAAATAAGTCTCGTAATTACGGTTCTCTAGCGCGGCGACGCGTGTCCAGAACAACATCACCGCGACGTAGAACAGAGCGAACAGCGGCAGCCAGATCATGTTTCCGGCATCAGTCATCGACTGCCATCTCCGCTGACCGAAGTCTTGACGTGGAAACGTGAGAAAGCGCCGCGAAGTCCGTGACGCGTCGACAAATAGGCGATGAAGCCCACCACAAGCACGGCGAAAAGGGTCAAGCCGGAATAGTAGTCGACCATCGACATCCCACCAGAGAACACGCCGGCAATAAATGTGAATGTCAGGACTCCGAACAGACCGATCCCGAGCGCAGTTTCACCGGACCTGAACCCCTGCTGATACAAACCATTGACGATGATATGAGCGACAAAGCCAGCCACGATGAATGCTGTTCCCAAAAGAGTAATGAGGTAGGAATTCCGCTTGAAGCCCTCAAGCAGAAATGCGAGCCCGCCAAATCCAAGCACCGCCCAGATTGAAAAGACGAGCAGATCGCGTTCTGTGTTCGGCTTGGCCGACATGGCGGACTCTCCGGTGAGGCGGGCACCCGGGAGCACAGGCCCCCGGGAAATGCGGTTTACTTATCGGCTGGACGTTTGCCGGACTTGGCTTTTGGTTCTGCCTCCGGGGCATTGGGCTCGGAATAGACCACCTTGGACAGATCCTGCAGTGTGTGTGAGCGGTGGATTGAATCTCCGCTCATCCCGATTTCGCCCAGCAGCTGATCGACGAAGGGCGCCTGTGAACGGTAGCGCAGGGCCGAAGAAACCACCTGCTCGGCAAGGTTTCCGTCGCGCGGACCCGCCCCGTCCGGCCCGGGTCCGTCGCCGCCATGGCTCATGTTGCCCGACAGGCCGGGAAGGCCATCGACATGGAGGATCTTGATGCCTTCGATCTTCTCCATAGGCTTGACGCTCTCGCGGATGATGGCCGGCAGGCTTTCCACCAACGCCTTGTGCAAGCCGCTCTTCCTGCTGGCGTCCGAGCGCATGTTTTCTGCAGCATTGAGTTTCTCCTTGCCGGCAGCTTCCACGCGGTAGCGTTCTTCCAGTGCGGAGACGGCGATACGGTCGGCATCGGCGCGATCCTTGGATGCGATCTTGTCGGCCTCGGCAAGGATCTTGATCCTGGTTGCCTCGGATTCCGCAGCCTTTGAGGCTTCGATCAATTCGACCACCTTCTGACGGTTGGCAATTTCGGTGTCGCGAATGGTCTGGACCCGTTCTTGCGCTTCGACCATCTGTGCACGCGCGGTTTCTGCACCGGTCTGTGCTTCCGAGCGCTCCTTCGACTTGACGGAGACAGCAATTTCGCGCGCCTGTTCCTCCAGTTCGAGCGTTTCCCGGCGCTTGATTTCAAGCCGCTCGATCTCGCGCTCCATATCGATCCGCGTGCGCTCGACGGATTCACGCTCTTTGAGCTTGATTGCCTCGATCTCGCGTTCGCGGCCGGCTGTTTCGGTGGCAATCTCGGAACGGCGCTGCGCCCGCTGGATGGCAACTTCGGCTTCGTGGTCGAGGCGGGCATATTCGGTATCGCGCTGAATCTCGAGCGATCGCTTTTCGGCCTCGAGGTTCTTGGTGCGCATGGCTATCTGGGTGTCTTTCTCGATGTCGTTGCGCTTCTTCTTGCGGCTCTCGATCTGTTCGGTCAGGATCGTCAGGCCCTCGGCATCGAAGGTGTTGGAAGGATCAAACAGCTTGATGTCGGTCTGGTCGAGCGACGTCAGCGAGACCGATTCCAGTTCGAGACCATCAAGCTCGAGGCTTTCGGCCACCTCTTTCTTGACCTCTTTGACGAATTCCTGGCGGTGCTCGTGGATGTGCTCCAGCGTCATCTTGGCCGCAGCACCACCCATGGCATCGACGAACCGGCCCTGGATCAGGTCCTTGAGTTGCTCGGCCTTCATGGTGCGGTTGCCGAGCGATCGCGCAGCGGTCGCCACCGCCTCGTTGTTGGGGGCAACACGGACATAGAATTCCACGGTCAGCTCAACCCGCATGCGGTCCTTGGTGATCAGAGATTTTTCCCGCGCCCGGGTAACTTCCAGCCGCAGCGTGTTCATGTTGACTTCGGTCAGGTCGTGCAGGATCGGCAACACCATGGCGCCGCCGCCCATGACCACTTTCTCGCCGCCAAAACCGGTTCTGACAAACGAGACATCCTTGGTCGAACGACGGTACAGCCAATGCAGCAGATATGCGCATACGGCGATAACAATCGCAGCAAGGATAATAATGGCGATGATATCTGCACCCATCATTGGAGTGTTCCTTCACTATTCGTCAGATTGGCGGGCTTGCGTAAGGCGCAAATGAAATCAGGCATCGTCGGGCCTTTCGCTGTCGAGGACTGCGGTGGCCAGAATGGCGAGGCCGAAGGCCATGCGATTGAGGAAATCGGCCAGATTATAGGCAACACTCAGGGCGCCATCATCGACATAGCCGCCGAAGGACGTGATGAAATTGCCCAGCGGGTAGATGGCCCAGCCGACCGTTACGATCAGCCGCAGCCAGAAATAGCCGCGTTGCATCGGCTCGCGCAGGGATCCGCGAATGATTTCGTCCATCTGACCGAAGAACAGTTCACCCAGAATGTAGAGCCAGAACACCAGGCCGATAAGGAAGGCGAGTGTGGCGTGCATAAAACCGGCCTCGCCGAGATAGCGCACGAACACCATCAGCACCGATACAACCACCAGTCGCCAGAACAAGCCGACGCTGAGCCTTCCGGCCTGGCTGGCCATGAAATAGAGTGCCAGAATCTGGAGAGGCATGGAGATAGTCCAGCCGACATAGTGATAGACAATCGGCACATTGCCAGCCGTTGCCCAGGCCGTGCGGGCCTCATGCAGGGCGCCAACGCCAATCAGGGCCGCTACCGCACACAAGGACACGGCGATCTTCCAGCCACGCCCCACCCAGGCCGTTCCCAGCAGCAACAGCACCGACGTCGCCGCCAACCCGTAAAGGGCTACTGAATAGCTCGCGGCGGTCAGATCTGTAGTCTCGAACACTGCCATTTTAGGCTCTCCCTACGAGTAGTATCTTGTGTGTCATTGCCCAGGCGTCCTCATATCTGCGTCCTGATGTGCGGTGAGCGGGCGTAAAGCGCGACCATCGGGAGGATCAGCAGCCCGAAAATGAATTGCTGCCATTCGAAATCGAGACCGATGCCGATGAGAAACGAAGACAGGACCTGCAGAACCAGCACGCCAATCACGGTGAAGCCGTAACCTCCCTGGCCGCCAAGCAGCGATGTGCCTCCGACCACGACAGCCGCCAGCGTGAGGAAAAGATACTGGTCTCCCACTCCGATGAACCCGCCACCGCTCCATCCCAGCAGAAGCCCACCGGTAAGTGCTGCGAAGAAGCCGGAAATCGCATACATCATGACCCAGTACTTCAACTCCGAGATCATCACCCGCTTGGCAGATGTCCGATTGACGCCGAGCGCGTAGAGATAACGGCCGTAGACCGAATAGCGCATGCCGATGGTCAGGATCACGATGATCCCCACCCAGATTACAATCACCGGCGGCAGCGGAATTCCGAACGTCTCGCCGTTCATTGCCGCCAGATTCGACAGCCATCCAGGTACCGTGCCGAAGACATTGCCGCCATAAGCAGTGCCGATCGAGGTCAGTATCTGCACGCCACCCGAAATGGCAAAGCCGGTGCCCAAGGTGACGATCAACGCCTGTCCTTGCAGCCGGTAACTCAGAAGACCATTGATCACCCCGAGCAAGACGCCAATGGCGAGCACGATGATCACTGCAAGCCACGGCGGAACCCCGAGGCTGATGAGATAGAGCAGTCCGACATTGGCCGCGCCGATGATAAAGGGGATCGAAAGGTCGAGCCCGCCCAGGAGCGCCACCAGCGTCTGCCCGACCGAGGCTATGCCCAAAAACGCCGCGAACAACAGCATCGACTTGATGTTCATCGTCGAGGCAAAGCCATCAATGTTCATCGCGCCAATCGAGAACAATCCTGAAAGCACCATGATGCCGATGAAGGCAGAGCGGTTTTCCTGGAATTGACGCCCCAGTGTCCGGGTGATGACAATAATGCTGAGCAGGATCAGCAGCGAGATGACATTCCAGACATTGAAGAAATTTTCAATCGTCAGCGACAACACAAGGAACAGCAGCAGGATCGCAACCAGCCCGATCAGTGCCGGACGGAATTGCAGCCAGACCCGCCGAATTTCGCTGGGGCCTTCCGCGTTTTCCGGTTGCGCTTCGATGAATTGGCCCAGCACATAACGCCAGCCCCAGACAAAGGCTGCCAAAGTTGCAATCGCCGAGAGGATGATGATTTGCACCGAGGTGCCCTGCATGAAGCCGAAGATGACCCCGATAACGGTGAGGATGATCCCGACCACCAGACCGATGATCTTTGCAGGCAAACCGAGAGGCTGAGTGGAGGCGGAATTCATTCTACTGCCTCCGTTGCAGGCGACAGGGCGAGGCCGTCAGGATGGCGCATCATGTAGGCGCCAAGCACCACCAGCGCCAGCACCACCACCGCGACCACAGGAGCCAGGCTGCGCTTTTCAGACATCGAGAACGCAAGCCGCAAGAAAACCGCAATCACCACCATCAACAGCACGAACAGGATCACCGGTGTGGCCTCGGCGCGCAAGGCACGTTCCTGCGGGTTGGGAGCGGCAACTTCGAGCGGTGCGACATAGAGCAGTTCTGGCTCGATCGGCTCGAGCATCTGGGACACAATCACCGGTTCGGTTGTTTCGCTTTGCTGAGGCGTTGCTGCGCCGGATTGATAATCGAATGTCGCATGCAGGATCACGCCAAGCGCAACCACCGAAAGCGCCACAAAATACAGCAGCGGAGAGAAATTGCGCAGATGCCGCTGGATGAAGGGAATGATCAACGTCAGGAGCAACGAAACGACCAGGATCGTGCCATAGGCAAGATTGGTGACAAAACTCTGTACCGCGCCGAAGTTGAAGGTCGCCAGCACGAAGGTGATCAAATAGAGATTGATCGCCCCCAGGAACGAGCCGAACACCCCGCCGCGCCCGCCGGCCAGCGACGCGCCACCAAGAACCAGCGCGGTGACCGCGATCAGCGTGTAGGTGGTTCCCTGCGATGGGTCACCCGATGAAATTAGTGCTGTGAACGCGATGGCTGCCAGACCGGCAAAGCACCCGGAGATCAAATGCGCCCCGATCCTGACCACATAGATGGGAACGCCACTGGTGTAGGCCGCGCGCTCATCCGATCCCATCAGCCGCAGATGGGTGAAGAAAGCCGTCTGGGTGAACAGCATCCAGCCAAGCGAGGCCAGCACCAGAATCAGCAGAACCGGCGAGAAAATCGAGGTGCCGAGCCCCCAATCCGCCATCCATTGCGGGGCAACGCCGCCGGGGCGAGGCAGGATCACAAGATTGAGGCCTGAAAGCGCCAGATAGCCCGACAGCGAGACGATGATCGGCTGTACCCGGACATAGATGACGATCAAGGCAAATATCAACTGATAGGCCGCCCCCACCGCGATGGCATAGGCGAAGACAGCGATCGGGTTCTCCAGAACACCGGCGCCATGAAGTTGGATCAGTGTCACATTGACAAAGCCGATAAGCGGTCCCACCGACAGATCGACGGTTCCACGCCCTGAAATCACCACCGCCATAAGCGCATAAGTGGCCAGGATAAGCGGCGTCGCCACGATAATGGCGCTTCCGATACCGGCGCTGGTGACAAGGCTGGGCGAACGCAGCACGGCCAGACCAAGCAACAGGAAAAACAGGCTGATCGGCACCAGCAAGAAAGGGTTGGACCTCCCGCCGCGGGATGGCTCATCCGTGGAAGCTGCGGCTTCGGGCAAGGGGATGGCCTGGCTCACAGCTTTACCTGCCTTGGCTGAAGTGTATCGGCAGCGAACTCGATGATCTTGATTGGGCGACCTGCGGCCTGGTTCTTGACCGGCGTATCGGTGCGGGGGGGATCAGCAGCAGCGATATCAGCCTTGGGTGCCTGATCCTTGCCGGGTTTGAGCGCGTCGGGGACGACAACGGTGACCCGCACGCCGTCCGCCGATATCGAGGCATCCGACGAACCGGAAGCAATGCGGCCAGGAACCAGCCCATACTCGGTTCCCAGCCCCTGTCCGTCTGTCTGCCCGAACATCGCCTCGAGAATTGTTTTGGGATCAAGCCGGCGGCCATCAAAGGCGTCAAACGGCGCGCCGTCGCGAAAGACGATCACCCGGGTGGCAAATCCCAGAAATTCTTCAAGCTCCGACGACATGTAGATTACGGATTTTCCGTCGCTGGCGAAGCTGCGCAGGTGCTTGTAGAGCTCCGCCTTGGCCCCCACATCGATGCCGCGCGCCGGATCATTGAGAACGATGACATCGGGGCGCATGGCAAAGCCGCGCCCAATCAGCACCTTCTGCTGGTTGCCGCCCGACAGCGAGGTAATCTTGTCATCCCGCATGCCGAACTTGATCATCAGATTGTCGACTTCGCGCTTGAAGATAGCACCCAGCGCTTCGCGATCGATAATGCCGAGAATTCCGGCACGCTTCTTTTCCCGGTAGAGTGGCATGACCATGTTTTCGAAGATCGACAATGACGCAAAAATGCCTTCCTTCTTGCGGTCGCCGGAAACATAGGTGATGCGATGGGCAACCGCTTCAGCCTGATTGCGCACCACATGCAACTCACCATGGTGGTCGCGAACCTGGATCAGGCCGTGAGCCGCTTCCTGCACGCCGGCCAGCACTCGAACGAAACCATCCTGGCCCTGTCCATCGAGGCCTGCGACGCCGACAATCTCGCCACGGCGCAGTTCAAAATCGAACTGACGGCCTTCCGGCCAGATCGCCAGATTACTGGCCTGCAAGGCAACAGTGTTATCGGCGGGCTGTGGGGCCTGAAGCGCGTGATGGGCATCCCCCTGATCTTCACCGGTCATCAGCGCAAGCAGGTTCTTTTCAGTGATCTCATGCTTTTCGAGAACGCCGACATCGCGCCCATCACGCAGCACGGTGGCACGGTCGGAGATGCGGATCAGTTCGGCAATCCGGTGGGTGACGATAAGTACCGTGGTTCCGCCGTCGCGAAGCGCGCGCATCTTGGCAAACAACCGCTCGGTACTGTCGAAATCGAGCGCGGCAGAGCTTTCGTCGAGAATTAGGATTTTAGGCTCGCTCAACAGCGCGCGAGCAATGGTTATCCATTGTTTGAGGCCGAGCGGGAGTGTTCCCACCATGGCGAAGGGATCAACCGATTCGCCGGACAATTCGCGCATCAGGTCTGCCGCACGACGCACTTTCCGGTCTTGTGACATTTTCTTGGTGAAGAGCGAATCTGCCCCCATGAAGATGTTGTCGACGACCGAACTTTCGTCCGCGACCAGCACCTCCTGGTAAACCGTCGAAATGCCGAGGGCCCGGCTCTCGGCCGGCGTCGATGGCGTTTCACCCAAAATGGAGACGGAGCCACCGTCAATCGGCAGGATGCCCGAGACGACCTTCGCCATTGTGCTCTTGCCGCAGCCATTACCACCAACCACGGCGTGAATCTCGCCCGCACGGGCCGAGAAGCTGGCGCCATCAAGCGCGCGCGTCGGTCCGAAATACTTCTTCACATTGCGCACCAGGATCGTGTCGCGACCCGGAGCGGCTGGTGTGATGTCAGTGGGGTGAGGGGTCATCATGGTTCCGGCAAAACGGGTTTGGAAGCTGCGGGGCCACCGCAGGAGTGGCCCCGCTTCAATGGTTACTTTGCGACGTATTTCTTCGGGTCGGCAGGCTTGAGGAAGAAGTCGTCCAGGTATTCGGACGCCCCACCCCAGCGATCGGCGCCAACGGCAAGCCAGTCAGGTGTGTCCAGGCTGCAATCTTCTGCCATCACCTTGGCCAGATCATCGTAGGTCAGCTTGATCGGGTCGACGAGGACGGACTGGATCTTCGGCCCCTGTCCCTGAAGTGTCCGCATCATGATGTTCCAGATCAACTGCATCTCATCAGCTGGCGGCCAGACCTGATAGGAAGCGGTGATGTAGTCGGGGTTCTGGCGCCAGTAGCACAAGGCGCCGAGTTCACCACCGATTGCCACCGGCACATCGCCGCGACCGGACTGCTGAACTGCGCGCAGAACGCCCATTTCAGCGGCTGACTGGACGACAATTCCGTCGAGCTTGCCTGGATGGGTGGCGAGCCATTTCTGCACTTCGCCCTGCGCAACCTGATCGGTCCACATGCCGGCAACCGAGCCAACGACCTTGACGCCAGGTGCCGAAGCAAGACCTGCCTTGACGCCGCGGTCCTGGCTGTCAGATCCGGAAGTTCCGGGAATGCCCTCGACGACCAGGACATTGCCTTCGCCGCCGATTTGCTCAGCCATATTCTTGCCGATCTCGAAACCGGCAACCTGGTAGTTGACCGATGAGTTGATCGCGTATGGCGAGGTAAGGTAGCCGGTCAGCGAGAATACCGGCACGCCCTTGTCAGCCGCGTACTGGACGGTCTGGTTCAAGGCGGTCGGGTTCGAGCAACAGACGATGATGGCGTCCACACCCTGATCAACCAGTTGGCGCATCTGCTGGATCTGGGTTGAATCATTGAGGTTCGACTGGGTGATCACGACTTCATCAAGCAAGCCGAGTTCTTTCCACTCGGGAATGATGACATTTTGCAGTTCGTTCATGGCACCGGCGCGCCAGGTGTTGCCAGCGTAGGAACTGGCATAGCCGATTTTCCAGGGTGGCGGGTTCTTGGCGACGAAATCGCGCCAGGCGCTCGGACCAATCGGCTGAGCCGGGTCAAGCATGTCGGGGTTGTAGAGCCGGGCGGCAACGTCCGGGTTGATTTCATCGATACCTTCGGCGTGAACATTGATGGCACCAAGCGCCAAAAATCCCGCTGCCAAGGCAATTTTGCTGAACGTTCTCATGAATTGCGTCTCCTCTGTCCTCATTGCAGGCACTCACCTCCACAGGATAATCCCGTGGACAGGTTTTCGGGCAATTATCTGATTTTGCTAAGCAAAATCCCTCCCTGCCCCTTGAGCTCTATTCTTCCAGCGCGAACTGCCGCGCCGGCGGATCAATCGTAAAAATCGTATGGAGCCTTCAGGAAAGACTCCCATGTGTCCGGGTCATGGCCGGTGACCACCATGGCGCCGGTGTCCTCTGCTATCCGGTGCAACTTGGCGACCGAATTCGCCGCGTCGGACGAAGACACGACCAGACCGGGCAATGCCTTGTTGTTCCAATGGTCGAGCGTATAGGCGGCATCAATGGTCAGCAGCACCGGCCCGGTGTTCGGTAATGTGATTAGAAAGGACATGTGCCCGGTGGAATGGCCGGGTGTGAAAATCATGCGGATGACGCCATCGCCATAAAGATCGAAATTGTCGGTGTATTCCCCGCCCAGGAACTTCCAGTCCAGACCCGGTCGATCGAAATCGGCCCGGATGTAAGCTCCCGCTGCAAACCAATGTGGCTTGAAGGCATAGTCATATTCACAGCGTTGCACGATGTGTTGAGCCCGTGGGAACCGCCCGATAGCGCCGGTGTGATCGAGATGGAGATGAGACTGCAGCACGTAGCGCACGCCATTCGGCTCAACACCGACGAGACGGCATTGGTCGACACAGTTGTCGGCAATATTCATCACCGGGTCGTAGGCATCAACAACGGCGCCCCAATGTCCGCGCTTATCGATCGCGGCCTCGACGGCATTGCCGCCGTCAATCACCACATTTCCCATGGGATGCTTGATCAGAAACCAAGGCACCGGGATTTCGAAATCCCCATCGCCCTGGTTCATCTTGATGTATTTGACCTTGGTGCGCAGCGTTCCGGTTTGGAACATGTGCAATTCAATACCGGAGGACTTACGCGTCCGGCGCGCCGGATCCGGCGTTCGATGACTGAAATCAGGCCGCGGCGCCAGATTGCTGGCGCTCGATTTCGATGATGCCGCGGCATTCTCGACTTCCACCCGCTGACCTTTATCATCGAATTCTACGATCTTCATAAAGCTTACCCTTGATTTGCGGTCTTGCCGGCGATTGTTCCCGCTGGCGCGAATGATCAGGACTTGGATTCAATGATGCGAAGCGCTTCCTTCAGATACACGGCGAAAAGCGGGTAGTTCTCCGACATCGGGAAATGACCGATATCTTCCATCTCGATGTAAATGCCGCCGGGGATCTGCCTGGCAGTCGCCTCGGTGGCTTCCGGCGGAGTGAGATAATCGTAGGTTCCGGTCATCATGATCACCGGGCAACGGCGAGTGTCGATGTTTCCGAGTTGCCCGCGCATGTCGTGGTCGATCGAATAGAAATGCAGGTCGCCTTTGAATACTTCGGCGCCCTGGGTGTAATAGTGCCAAGTCTGCCAGCGATCCTGTTCCGGGCTTTGCGGGGCCATCAGATCCCAGACGCCCGAGCCGCATACCTGTGCAGCATTGGCGTGGGGATGCCGCCACAGATCGAGGAAAAATCCCGGCGCATGCTCCGCGGCCTCTACCGGAATCACGGCCCGGAACTTGTCGGGGTGATGCAGCGCCAGTTGCAACGCGACATTGCCACCAAATGACGACCCCATGAAAATCGGTCGGTCCAGTTCAAGAGCTTCGCAGAACGCCGTGATGAAATTCATGAAATGCTCGGCAGTCAGAAGGTATTCCTCCTTCCACCATTCGCGGTTGTGGGGCGGATCGGATTTTCCGTGCCGTGCCAGATCATAAGCGATCACGTCGTAGTTTGCCGTGATGTCGGGATCTTCAAGCAACCCCATCCACTGATGATTGTGACATCCCGCTGTGTGCTGACAGACCAGTGGAACGCCACTGCCATTGCGAAGGTAAAATACCTTGTACTCGCAACCGTCGACGTCAATGGTAACGTAACGACCGACTACCGGTGATTGCTTGGCCATACCGGGCTCCATGAGATTTTGGAATTAGTGGGACGCGCGAACTGGGTCAGCGACGAGCTCATACAGGCACACCGACCTTGCGCAACAGTTCGAATTGAACCGTGAAGTTACGCAGGTTCTGCATCAGTGCGAGCGTATTGCCCTCGATCTTCAAGTCGCGGCGAAAGCTCGCCGACCAGATGCCATGGAACATTGGCGCGGGAATCGGTCGCGCAAATTCCCGCCAAGTCTGGGGACTGGCGCGCAGGGCAAAATCATAGGCATCCATCGGTGCGGGATCGACATTAATTCGATAGACTTTGCCATCGATCATTTCGACGATCACCTTCGCCGTCCCCATGTCCCACAGATAGGTGCATGTGAAATACTTGGCCATCGCGCCGATTGTCTGATCGCGGTCAGATGCTTCGCTGAACCTTGTGGCCCAGTCTCTCACGCTCATCACCATGCATCACTCTCCCCGCCGCTCCACCACGGCCATCGCGAATAATGCCTTCCACTCGCGGATCAAATTTAATATCAGGCTAGGTGCCACTGTTGCCTGGTTGGTGTTCAGCATGCTGAACGCTTTCCCGTAGACAGAACGATAAACAATAGGCTAAACACCTGTCAAGAACGATATGATCTTTGCGTCTGGAAATATTCATGAAGCAGGAAGAAACGAAGACAAACCTGGTCCCTGCACTTGAACGTGGGACGCGTATATTGGATTTGATTGCACGTACAAAGGGTTACCCCAGTCTTTCGGAGATTGCCCGCGAGATCGGCATTGCCAAGAGCAGTGCCCACACGCTGTGCAACACTTTGGTTCAACTCGAATTGCTGATTCGGCGCCCCGACCAGACCTTTCAGCTCGGACCTCATGTCATGCGCTGGTCGAATGCGTTTACACAGCAGTCCGATGTCGCCGCGGAATTTGCCGCTTTGTGGGATCAGGAAACGGAAATGCCGGGCGCCACCATCACTCTGTCCGTGCTTGAAGGAACAGAGGTGGTTTACATCGCCGCGCGCAATTCTGCGGTCAGCCATTCATTGATTGAATTTCGTGCAGGCATGCGTCTTCCCGCGCCATTCACGGCCACCGGGAAGGCATTCCTCAGCCAAATGAGTGATTTTGAAGTCCGCCGTCTACTTTCCGACGGGCTGCCAGAGCCGCGCACACCGCACAGTGTTCAAACCCTCGACGCGCTTTTGTCAGAACTGCAAACCATCAGAAAGCACGGCTATTCCTGCGACGACCAACAGGTCGCCGAGGGTCTCGTCTGTTATGGTGCGTCGGTGCTTGATTCACGCAATCGACCCATTGCGGGTATTGCCGTAAGTCTGCAAGCGGAGCAACTCTCCGAAAGTGAGAAGAACCAGATCATTTCGAATGTGCAGCGCATGGCGGCGCGGCTTTCAGTGAGAATGGGTGCGGATCTCAATTAGCGGCTGTATCTTGCCTTGGTCCTTGGTCCTTGGTCCTCGGTCATCAGCATTTCCGCCTTCCCAATTCTGGGCGGTCAATGGAAATGTCTGGCGAGTAACGGCATATCTAAACCTGGTTGGTACTTGAAACGAGAGATAGCGGCGGGTCGGTAGAGATCCCGCCACGCCCTGTCATCTGCTTTTCATCGTATTTCCCCAGCACGGGTGACTGGGCTTGTGGTGCTTCACGGAGAGACGTGAGGAAATACGCGACCGAGGGGGAAGGGGCTGCGATGCCCCTTCGCAAGCGCCCAATCTCGTTCTTCTGTTTGGAAGTGTCCCTTCGTGGAGGCGTAGCGGCGCGACACTATCGATTGGCCGGATCAGCCTTGGAAGATTTGGCAGCAGCAGGGCGGCGCGGGCGTGTTCGTCCCGGCTTCTGATTGTCACGATTTTGCATCTCGACTGCAGCTTTGACCGCTTCCCTGGTCTCGAGAATATGTTGCTCAACCAGTTTTTGCGCAAGCGGGCCGTTGCGGGAAGCGACGGCCGAAAGAATGGCTTCGTGCTGGTCTACCGAATCCGCCCATCGTTGCCCGATGTCCAGTGCCAGGAAACGCGCCCGTTCGACCTGGATGAACAATGTCGAGTGCGCCGAAACCAAAGCGCTGTTGTGGGACATTGCCACAAGTGCGAGATGCAGGTCCTGGTTCAGCGAGAAATACTGGGTCCGATCACGCCGCTCGAAACAGCGGATCATCCGCAGGTGGATTTTCCGGAAGGCTTCGACATCTTCTTCCGTCGCCCGTTCACAGGCCAAAAAGGCGGCTGATCCTTCAATGATTGCCTGGGCCTCGAATAGCTCATCCACATCATTAGGGCGCAGGCTTGCAACCATCGCCCCCCGGTTCGGATGAATTTCGACGAGTTTCTCCGAGGCAAGCACCTTCAGCGCCTCACGCAAAGGCGTTCTCGACACTCCGAGCTTCTCGCAGAGTTCGGATTCAGGCACCCACTCATCAGGTTCCAGCTCATGATGCAGAATCATTTTTCGGATGTGCGCGGTCAGTTCCACGTGCAGACTCGGTCTGAAACTGCGAACCGAGAGCCGATTTGGTTTTCGCATTCTTGTCAATATCTCCAAATAATATACATAAAAATCAATTACATATTCGAAATGTAATTAATTATGCATAATTTCCTTGCGTAAATCCTGATGCCACTCTTTAATCCACTTGTACCCTGAGACAAGCAAAAGGTTAAGCCAATGCCCCTTATTCGCCGCTCTCTGCTCATGACTACAATGCTCGCTGGAATGTCTGTCGTTCAGCCAGCTCTCGCCCAGGAAAACCGCTCCATCACAATCAGTGGCGTGAGCAGTTTTAGCCTTATTGAACCGCTCATCCCCCAGTTTGAAGAGATGACAGGGATCGACGTCGATCTCCAGGTTCTTCCCTATCCGCAGGTTCGTCAGCGTTCGATGGCAGATTTTGTCAGCGGAACTGCGAATTCCGACATTTACGGCCAGGACATTGTCTGGCTCGGCGAGTGGGCGGAAAAGGGTTACGTCGTCCAGCTTGATGATCTGATCAAGCGCGACCTCACTCAGGAAGATCTCGACGACATCCTTCCTGGCGCTCTTGACGCTCTTTCCAAGTGGAAGGGTAAGACCTGGAGCATGCCGTTCGGCGCCTATTATTTCCTTATGTACTACCGTCAGGACCTGTTCGATGCCGCCGGGCTCAAGGCACCCGTCACTCTTGATGATGTAGATGCTGCCGCTGCCAAGTTGACCGATCCGGCCACCAACATGTTTGGTGTGTCGATGCCTTATCAGCGCGGCGCTCCGATCGCTTCCTGGTTCCTGGCAACCTATACCGGTGCAGGCGGCAAGCTTCTCAAGAACCCGCCCGAGAATTTTGCGCCAACGCTTGATTCTCCGGAAGCTCTGGAGGTTCTGACCCATTACGTCGACTGGCTCAAATATGCGCCGGCTGGTGCTATCGGCCACCATTGGAATGATCAGACCGTGGCCATGCAGACCGGCCGGATTGCCATGACGCCGAGCTTCTCGATCAACGGTACCGAATTTGCCAAGCCGGAAAGGTCTGTTGTTGCCGGCAAGGTAGGTTACACGACGATGCCGCGGCTTTCCGCGGAGCAGGAGCCGGTCATTCCGTTTGGCGGATGGGCCGTTGCCATCAACGCCAAGAGCGAGAAGGTCGAGGACAGCTGGACCTTCATCAAATGGCTTACCAGCCAGGATGTGCAAAAGCAGCTTGCGCTGATCAACGGGACACCGGTTCGCTACTCGGCGCTCGAGGAGCCTGAGGTGCAGAAATTGTACCCGTGGGTTTCGGAAATCGTTGCAGCCGAGAAAGAAGGTCAAGTGTTTTCGGACTACCGTCCGCGTTACCCCTTTTATCCGCAGGTGGAAGAAATTCTCGGACTGCAGTTGAACCGGGCGGCGTTGGGTGAAGTTACACCTGCCGAGGCGCTGAAGATCGCCAATGAAGAGATAACCAAGGTTATCAAGGACGCAGGACATCCTGTCGAATAGCCCCCGATAAGCTGCCACGCCTGGAAGGCCGTCCCCTATGGTGAACACGACTACACAACAGACTGGCGTCACGTCCATTGACCCCGACATGTTTGACGATAGCGGACCCGAAACTGCGTGGTGGTTCATAGCTCCGGCTGTGGCGATGAGCGCGTTGCTCATCGCCCTGCCGCTTACCGGGCTGCTCGTCATCAGCCTGTTCGACTGGAACCTGACCAGAAGCGGAGTGATGCGCTTTGTGGGTCTTGGCAATTACGTTGATATCTTCGCAGACAGCAATTTTTGGCATGCGCTCTGGGTGACGATCAGGTTCATCGCCGAAACCGTGGCGTTCCAGCTGATCGCCGGTATAGGCATCGCCTTGCTGCTCAGCCAGCGGCTTTTCGGAATGAGCATCATCAGGACGCTCTTTCTGGCGCCGATGATGATCGCGCCGGTGTTTACGGGCATGATCTGGCGGCTTTGCCTGTCAGATGATTTCGGCATCGTCAAATACGGGCTTCAATCACTGGGCTGGACTCGACCGCCGCTTTGGCTTGCCGACCCCAATTTCGCTCTCCACACGATCGCGGTCATCAATGCCTGGCAGTGGACGCCGTTTGTCGTGCTGTTCGTCATGGCAGGCCTGCAGATCATTCCGGATGATCTTTATGAGGCCGCCCACCTGGATGGCGCTGGATCAATCCGCACATTCTTCTCGATCACTCTGCCGTTGCTGACACCGATCCTCATCAGCGTGCTGGTGTTCCGCACCATCGACGCAGTCAAGGTGTTTGACGTCATCTATTCGACCACGGGAGGCGGGCCCGGAACGAGTACGGAAACGCTTTCCTATCTGGTTTACCAACAGACCGCCAATTTCTTCAATCTTGGATATGGCTCGGCCATCGCGATGGTGATGTTGATGGTTGTCGCGCTGCTGGCACTGGCGCTGGTGGCCGTGGGCAGCCTCGGTGGCCGCAAAGAAAATTCGGAGGCATCATGAGCGGGATTCGCAAGCTACTCGTCTATCTGGCGAGCATCTCGGTCTGCCTGGTGTTCCTGGCGCCGATCCTGTGGGTCATCAACATCTCGCTGAAAGCCCGCGCCGACATTTTCACTTGGCCGCCGTCGGTGATTTCCTTTCAGCCGACGCTGGATAACTACGCCAGTGTGCTGAGCACCTCGGGTCGGTTTTTCGGGTTCCTCACGAACAGCCTGATTGCAGCGCTGATTTCCACCGTTGTGGCACTTGTCATCGGGTCGTTTGCGGCCTTCGGGCTGGGTGGCAGACGTCGCCGCAAATCATTCGCCTGGACCTACTGGATGCTGTCGTTCCGGATGATGCCGCCGATTGTCCTGATCATTCCCTATTACATCATCCTGCAGCGCATCGGCGCACTCGGTGAACTGTGGGCGATTGCGCTTACCCACACCATTTTCAGCGTCGCCATCGTGATCTGGATGATGAAGAACTTTTTCGACGAAATTCCGCCCGAAGTCGAGGAAGCCGCGATTGTCGACGGTGCTAGCCAATGGCAGCTTTTCCGCCTGATCGCGCTGCCGATCTCCAAGGCTGCGCTGGCCGCCTCCGCGATCTTCGCGTTTCTTACCTCCTGGAACGAGTTCATTTTCGCGATCATGCTCTCCAATACCGGCAGCCAGACGGTTCCGGTGGCGATCTCGACCTTTGTCGGCGAAGTCTATGTCAGCTGGGGTGAACTTGCCGCAGCAACAATTGTCGGCATTCTTCCGGCAATGCTCTTTACCTTCATTGGCCAGCGCTACCTGCTTGTCGGCCTGGCTCCCGGAGCTGTGAAATGAGCGAGGGCATGCTGATATGCTGCGGTTCGCTGACACTCGACAACGTGCTGACTGCCGATGGTCGCGCGCTTCCACAGAGTTGGGGCGGCAATGTGCTCTATTCTGCCGCCGCCGCACGCCTCTGGCATGACAATGTCGGAATCGTCAGCCGCATCGGCCATGATTACCCGGCAGAGGTTGCCGAGAGATTCGTCGAGCGGGGGATCGATGTCAGCGGTCTCGTGCCGGTTGACGCACCGCACGGAATGAATGTCGCTTTCAGCTATCGCCCGGATGGCAGCAGGGTTCGCAAGTTTCCGTCTGAAGCGGTTGACCTGATCCCGGAAGCAGATCGGGCCAGGTTCATTGATTACACCACCTTCGGCACCGAACACCGGTTTGCGACCTGGATGGCCTTTGCGCCAGAGGGATCCGATATCCCGGTATCCTGGCGCGACCGGGGACTGGGTTTGCACTGTGCTGCGATGCCGGTCGAAAGGCACATTTCGATAGCTCGCGCCATGCGCCCGGCGCGCAAGAGCGGAGCCTGGATACAGGTTGATTCGCCCTGGTACGATGAGCGTGATCTCACCCGCGATTATTCCGCCGATCTGTTCGCACTCATTGATGCTTTGCTCCCGAGTGAGGCCGATCTCGAAATTGTTGCCGGATCCGGCAGCTTGGCGCACCAGATCGATGGCATGTTGGCCTCAGGGCTGAAGCGTGTCGTGGTCAAGCGCGGAGGCGAGGGATGTACGCTTCATACACGCGGCGAGACCGACAGCCACATACCAATTTATCCGAGTCAGGTCATCGACCTGACAGGTGCGGGAGACGCTTTTTGCGGCGGCTTTCTTGCCGGAATGATCATGACCGGCAACCCGGTCGAGGCGTCACACTACGGCACGGTGTCGGCCTCCTTCGCAATCGAAGGCGTGGGAATATCGCGCTTGTTGAAGACAACCGCGGACGAAGCCCAGCAGCGGCTGGCGCAGTATCGCGATAGCATCAAAGTCCTCCCCCAGACATAGCAATGTAAAGGAACCATCTCCATGCTCGTAACAATCGGCGTAATCGGCAAGAACGAACAGCACGAAAATGACGTGGTCGACGCACGCACCATGCAGGCCGCAGAGGACGTCGGTCGCCTTGTCGCCGAAAAGGGCGGTGTGGTTGTAACCGGTGGCCGCTTCGGCGTCATGGAAGCGGCTTCCCGCGGCGCGAAGATGGCTGACGGCCTGACAATCGGCATTCTGCCGGCGATGGATAAGTCTACAGCCAATGATTACTGCGACGTGATCTTTCCGACAGGACTGGGCCGGGCCCGCAATCTCCTGACCGCCAGGTCATGCGACGCGCTGATCATGATTGGCGGCAGTTGCGGCACCCTCAACGAACTGACCATTGCCTATGCCGAAGCCCGTCCGGTTGTGATCCTGCGCGGCAGCGGTGGATGGGCGGACCGGATCGAACCGGTCCTGCAGAAGGGCAAGTTTATCGACGAGCGCGAAACCGTCGAGATCGACTTCGCCGACACGGCCGAAGAGGCTGTGGCCAAGGCTTTCGAGCGGGCCACCGAGGAGAACCGGACGGCGATGCCCGATCGCCCCTGACCGGGAAGCCCCCCGCACTTCGGCGTAGCACAACAGGCAAAAGAGACCCTATGCGAATATTGCTGCTAAATCCCAACACGACCGTGGCGATGACTGATCGGATGATGGCGGTCGCGTCTCAGGCTGCCCAGCCAGGAACCGAACTGGTTCCGGCCACGGCGCCCCGAGGCGTGCCCTATATCGCTTCGCGATCGGAAGCTCAGATCGGTGGCGCTGTCGTTCTCGAAATGCTGGCGGAGCGCCATCGCTCGATTGATGCGGCGATCGCCGCCGCATTCGGAGATCCAGGCCTGATGGCGGCACGGGAACTGTTTGACGTGCCGGTTGTGGGGATGGCCGAGGCAGCGATGCTGACGGCCTGCATGCTCGGCGGGCGGTTCTCGATCGTCAGCTTCAGTCCCACGCTTGCGCCCTGGTTCAAGGAATGTGTGGAAATGCACAAACTTACTGAACGCTGCGCCAGCATTCGCACCCTTACCGGGCCAGTTGAAGATGTAGTCGCGGTGCAGGAGCAGAAAGAGGATCTTCTTGTCGAATTGTGCCTAAAGGCAGTCGAGGAAGATGGCGCGGAAATCATTGTTCTGGCGGGAGCGCCGCTGGTTGGGCTCGCAAGCCGGATCAAGAACCGGGTGCCGGTGCCAGTGGTCGATCAGATCATTGCGGCTGTCAAGCAGGCCGAAACGCTTGTCGGCATGTCGGTAAGAAGTGCGAGCGTGGGCAGTTTCAGCCGGCCCGGCCCCAAGGCAAGCATTGGTCTGCCCGAAGCGCTATGCGGATGGATCGGCAATGACGAGCGGCGGGCAGTGCAGTTGGATCTGGTAAATCCGTGAACAACAATCTCGCGAGCCGGAAAACCCGGTTCCGCGACGCAAAAACGCATCTGTAAGGAGAATGGGCCATGGCGAACGTTCTGATCGAAAGCGCAGCGAAATACTACGGCACCATGCAGGTGCTGCATGATGTCGACATCACGGTGGCTGACGGTGAGTTCGTCGTGTTGGTGGGCCCTTCAGGCTGCGGAAAATCCACGCTTCTGCGGATGATTGCCGGGCTTGAAAGCATCAGTGGCGGCACGATCCGGATTGATGGCAAGTCGGTGAACAATGTGGCGGCGAAGAACCGCGATATCGCCATGGTGTTCCAGAGCTATGCGCTCTACCCGCACATGACGGTGCGGGAGAACATGAGCTTCTCGCTCAAGCTGAAAGGCGTCAGCAAAGATGTGATTTCCGAACAGGTGGACCGGGCCGCCGGAATTCTGGGCCTGGGGGAATTGTTGAACCGGTACCCGAAGCAGCTCTCAGGGGGCCAGCGTCAGCGGGTAGCGATGGGTAGGGCCATTGTCCGTGATCCATCCGTGTTCCTGTTTGACGAACCACTGTCCAATCTGGATGCCAAACTCAGAGTCGCCATGCGCGCCGAAATCAAGTCCCTGCATCAGCGTCTCAAGACGACGGTGGTCTATGTGACACATGACCAGATCGAGGCGATGACGATGGCTGACAAGATCGTCGTGATGAGTGGTGGCCGCGTCGAGCAGGTCGGCCCGCCGCTGGAGCTTTATGACAACCCGGCAAACCGTTTTGTGGCCGGCTTTCTTGGCAGCCCATCCATGAATTTCGTCGAGGGTTCGGTCAAAGACGACGACTTCGTTTCCGATAGTGGTTTGCGTTTGCCGCTGCCCGAGAACACCCATTCATCGGCCAAGGGGCGTCGCGCGGCTTATGGCATCAGGCCTGAGTATTTTACCGTCACGGGTGAAGGCCTGCCACTGATTGTCGATGTGGTCGAGCCTACGGGATCGGAAACCCAGATCGTTGGACATATTGGCGAGGATGTGCTGGTCGCGACCTTCCGTGAGCGTGTCGAAACCAGACCCGGAGATACATTGCACATCCTGCCTGACTACACTCACGCCCAGCTTTTTGACCACGAGACCGGGCGCAGGCTGGACGGTGCAATCGCGCTGGAATCTGCGGCATGAATGAAGCCCATCCTGTCCGGTTGGGGATGCTGACACCTTCATCCAACACGGTGCTGGAGCCGGTGACCGCGGCCATGATCGCCGGATTGCCGCATGTGAGCGCGCATTTTTCGCGGTTCCGCGTCACCGAAATCGCCTTGAGTGAACGCGCCAACAGCCAGTTTGCCGAAGACGAGATCTTGCGGGCAGCGGAATTGCTGGCGCATGCGAAGGTGGACGTGATCGGCTGGAACGGAACCTCGGCAAGCTGGCTTGGCTTTGAAAAGGATGAACGTCTCTGCGAGCGCATTCTGGCTGAAACAGGTGTGAAAGCCTGCACATCGGTGCTCGCCTTCAGAGAAATTTTTCAGATCACAGGTGCGCGCAGGATTGCGCTCGTCACCCCCTATACAAACGATGTTCAGTCGAGAATCATGCAGACTTGGAGCGAAGCAGGATTTGACTGCGTTGCAGAACGGCACATCGGCCTGAGCGACAACTTTTCTTTTGCTGAAGTCGAAGCCGAACGTGTGACGGAACTGCTGCGCGGGGCTCTCAACGAGACGCAATGCGATGCCGCTGCGGTGGTCTGCACCAACATGCGCGGCGCGGCGAATGTTGCGATGCTGGAAGAAGAGATGGGTATTCCGATCTACGATTCCATCGCAACGACATTGTGGAAAAGCCTTCTGGTCGCAGGAGCCGATCCGGCCAGTGTCAAAGGTTGGGGCGTGCTCTTTTCGTCCGTGACTCCCCCATTTCCGGCAACACGTCCGCCTAATCGCGCGAATCCATTCTCTGTTCAAAACCGTGAAAAGTCAGCTTGCAGGAGTTGCCGAATGGCCTTTGACACCATCATCAAGAACGGAACCATTGTCACGGCAGCTGACGTGTTTGTCGCCGATATCGGGATCGAGGCAGGCAAGATCATTGCCATGGGTACGCAGTTGGGACCGGCGCCCGAGATGATTGATGCGACCGGGCTGTTGGTGATGCCCGGTGGGATCGATAGCCATGTGCATCTCGCTCAGCCATCGCCGCCGGGCATTGTCATGGCCGATGATTTTGAAACCGGCACGCGCTCGGCGGCGGTCGGGGGTAACACCATGGTGCTGCCCTTCTGTTTGCAGCAACGCGGCCAGTCCCTGCGTGAGGCGTTGCTTGATTATGGCCGCAAGGCCGACCAGGCCTGCCACGTCGATGTCGCCATGCATCTCATTGTTACCGACCCGACGCCGCAGGTGCTTGGGCAGGAGCTTCCGGCGCTGATTGCCGAAGGCTACACGTCGATCAAGATCTTCATGACATATGACGACATGAAACTGAATGACCGGGAAATCCTGCAGGTGCTTGATGTCGCCCGCCGTCACAAAGCGTTGGTGATGGTCCATGCTGAGGGCTATGATGCGATCCAGTTCCTGACCGAGCATCTGGAAAGCGAAGGCAAGACCGCACCTTATTATCATGGGCGTTCGCGCCCCGTCGCAGTCGAGCGTGAAGCCACGCACCGGGCGATCAGCCTGGCGGAAATTGTCGATACGCCGGTGATGATTGTTCACGTCTCCAACCGTCAGTCGATGGATGAGATCAAGCGCGCACGCGAGCGTGGGCTTCCTGTTTTTGGTGAAACCTGCCCGCAATATCTGGTTCTGACTGAACAGGACATGAGACGGGACGGCATGGAGGGCGCCAAATATGTCTGCAGTCCGCCGCCGCGCGACAGCGAAAGCCAACATGCCTGCTGGGAAGGGCTGCAGCAGGGCATCTTCGAGGTGGTTTCTTCCGATCACAGTCCGTTTCGCTATGACGATGTTGCCGGAAAACTGGCACCCGCAGGACGGCGGAGCTTTCGCTACGTCCCCAACGGAATACCGGGGGTGGCGGCGCGAATGCCGATCCTGTTTTCTGAAGGTGTGGTCAAGGGCCGTATCGACCTCAACCGGTTTGTCGCCCTGACTTCCACAAACCACGCAAAACGCTACGGGCTGTATCCTAAGAAGGGCACTATCGCGATCGGCAGCGATGCCGATATCGTCCTGTGGGACGCGGGGCGAAGAGTGACGATAACCCACGATCTGTTGAAGGATGGCTGCGACTACACTCCTTATGAAGGGCTGGATGTGACCGGTTGGCCGGTCCGCACCATTCTGCGCGGCAAGACAATTGCCGAGAATGGCGATGTTTCCAGCGACCCTCTTGGTGAGGTTGTCACCCGTACCCACAAAGCTTGATGAGGTCGGATATGGTGCAAGCAGATTTCGATCGGGACTATCTCGGCTACCGCGGCAATCCACCCTCGATTTCATGGCCGGGCAATGCGCCGCTGGCCGTGTCCTTTGTCGTGAATTTCGAGGAGAGCGCGGAATATTCAATCCGCAGCGGCGATCAGAAAAACGAAGCCGTTCACGAGGTGAACAAGCTGGTTGAGGGCGCCGACACCTGTGTCGATCGACATTTCGAGTACGGAACCAGATCTGGGTGGTGGCGCTTGATGGATTGTCTTGATCGTCACCATGTGAAAGCCACGGTCAGTACTTGCGGCATGGCTGCGCAGAAACTGCCCGAACTTGTCGCCGACGCGGTAGCCCGCGGGCACGAGATATCGGCCCATGGTTGGCGCTGGGAGAGCCATGCCGGCATGGCTGCGGAGGAGGAAAGAGGCAACATCAGAAAAACCGTTGATGCCATCACCGAGGCCGCTGGCCGAAGGCCTGTCGGGTGGCACACCCGGTCCTCGACTTCGCTGAATACCAGACGCCTGCTGGTTGAAGACGGTGGCTTTCTTTACGACAGCGACGCCTATAATGACGATGTGCCCTATTTCACCCGCGTTGGCGATCATCGGCATCTGGTGCTGCCGTATGCGTTTGATACCAACGATATGCAGTTCTACGACAGCAACCGCTTCAATGGCCGTGATTTTGCGGCCTATGTGATCGATGCTTTCGACTGGCTTGTCCGGGAAGGTCGGACGCAACCGCGGATGCTTTCGATTGGCCTGCATTTGCGCATCATTGGGCGCCCGGGGCGGATGGCGGCGCTCGAGCAGATCCTGGAGCACATCACAGATTCGCAGAAAGCCTGGGTCACAACGCGCGAAGAAATTGCGCGCCACTGGATCGCCGAGACCGATGGTTCTGCTCGATGAGCGCGGTCTCGCCTCGGCGCCGAATACTGCTGGTCAATCCGAATACGTCGCAGGTGGTAACCGCAATTCTCGAAAAAGCCGCGCGGTGTCATCTGCCGGCTGGGGCAGATTTGCGATGCGTCACCGCGCCATTTGGCGCGGCTTCCATTGAAGGCCCGGCGGAGTTGGCGATTGCCGCTCACGCCACGCTTGAGGCAATCGCAGACAATACCGAGTGTGATGCCGCCATTATCGCCGCTTTCGGCGATCCGGGTCTTGAAGGTGCACGTGAAATCGCCCCGATGCCGGTCTTCGGCCTGCGCGAAAGCGGGTTGCAGGCGGCGGCAAAGAATGGACGCCGTTTCGGAGTTCTTACTCTTGGCCCGGCACTGTTGCCGGCCTTGCATTCGGCGATTTCGGAGGCGGGGATAGCCGATCGATGCACATCGGTTCGATTGCTCGACAGCAGTGTTTTGCAATTGGCAGAGGACGCAGGCTCATTCGCTCGCCGGATAGCCGGTATTGTCGACGAAATGGCTGATGCTGGTGCACAAGCGGTGCTCCTGGGTGGTGCCCCGTTTTCGGAACTGGTGGCGACCTCCGGTCTGGATACCCGGGTTCCTGTCATTGACGGGCTTGAAGAGGCGTTGGCGGAGGCGCTGGGCGCAACTCTGTCTGTGCATGCCCAGATGGATGATGAAAATCGACCCAAACCACATAAAGGCATTTCGCCTGCCCTGAGCAGGCTGCTTAATCGAGGACGCCTATCGATCTTAGCCACAGAGAGGTGAATGGATCGGGTGATTGGTTCCGATTGGAAACAGTGGTGATCCGGGTCACAAAAAGCGTCAAGTGCACGCCCGTCCGCTCTGCGGTTGCTGCAGTTGCCGGCAGCTATCTGCTGAGCCATCCGCCATCGACAGCCAGGATCGTGCCGTGGATGAAGCGCGCAAGATCGCTGCACAGGAACGCCACCGGTTCGGCAATTTCGTCGGGTCTGCCCCACCGCCCTGCCGGCACACGCTCCAGCAGCGCGGTTTCGCGTGCCTGATCAGCTTGCAATGCAGCCGTGTTGTCGGTGGCGATATAGCCGGGAGCAACGCCGTTGACGTTGACACCCCCTGCAGCCCATTCATTGGCCAAGGCCTTTATAAGCTGGGCCACAGCGCCCTTGCTGGCGGCGTAGCCGGGAACAGTGATGCCGCCCTGATAGCTCAGCACCGAGGCGATGAAGACGATCTTGCCATGACCGCGATCGAGCATCCCGCGACCGAGCGCCTGACTTAGAATGAAAGGCGCGTCGCAATTGACCGCCATGACGTCGTCCCAGTCTTCGATCGGGTGCTCGGCGGCGGGGGCGCGACGGATGGTCCCGGCGTTGTTGATGAGGATTGAAACATCGCCGCGTTCTGCCATCCGGGCGGAAAAACTGCGGGTTTGCTGGCGGTCGCTGAAGTCGCAGTCTTCGGCCGTGAATTTGCGCCCCGTAGCCTGCACCAGCGAAGCGGTTTCGCTTCCACTGGTTATCGATGTTCCCGTGCCGATGATGTCTGCCCCGGCGTTGGCAAGCGCCAGGCAGATCGCCTTGCCGATGCCACGGGAAGCCCCGGTTACAAGAGCGGTCTGCCCGGAGAGATCAATCGTTAGTGCCATAGGTCATCCAATCATTCTGCGTGGGTCGATCCGCAACCCTATCAGCAATGCCACCAAGCGGGCAGCGCCTGCCGTTGTGGTCCGTGCAACACCCGTTACCATTCGGCTGATATGTATTGGGTTTCCATGAATTCCATCATGCCTTCATGCCCGCCTTCACGGCCAAGACCCGATTGCTTGACGCCGCCGAAGGGGGCCGCCGGATCTGAGACAAGGCCGCGATTGAGGCCGACCATGCCATATTCGAGCCGCTCGCAAACCTGCATGGCGCGGCGCATGTCTTCGCTGAACACATAGGCAACAAGACCATATTCGGTATCGTTGGCGCGGCGGATGACATCTTCCTGATCGTTGAAAGACTGTATGGCGGCGACCGGACCAAAAATCTCGTCATCCACGCAATCGGCATTCTCGGGCACATTGGAGAGAACCGTTGGCGGATAGAAATAGCCCTTGCCATTGGGGATCGTACCGCCCAGTTCGATCCTGGCGCCCTTGGCCACGGCATCCTCGACAAATGCGGCGACCTTGTCGCGGGTTGCAGCGTTGACCAGCGGTCCGACGTCGATGCCCTCGTCCGATCCGTTGCCCATCTTCAGCGCGGCCATGGCTGCGGTAAATTTGGAGATGAATTCGGCACTGACCGCTTCGTGCACATAGAAGCGGTTGGCGGCGGTGCAGGCTTCGCCAAGGTTGCGCATCTTGGCGAGCATGGCGCCTGACACTGCCTTGTCGATGTCGGCATCCTCAAAGACGATCAGCGGGGCATTGCCGCCCAGTTCCATGGCCGGCTTGAGCACCTGGTCGGCGGCTGAATGGAGCAGCTTGCGCCCGACTTCGGTGGAGCCGGTAAAGGAGATCACGCGCACGCGGGGATCGTGCAGCATGTGATCGACCAGCTTGCCCGACCGTCTGGATGGCAGCACGTTGACAAGTCCCTTCGGCACGCCGGCTTCTTCGAGAAGCGGCATCAAGGCCAGCATGGTGAGCGGGGTTTCCGAGGCCGGCTTGATGATCACCGGGCAGCCTGCGGCAAGGGCAGGGGCGATCTTGCGGGTACCCATGGCGGCTGGATAATTCCACGGCGTGACCAGCACGGCAATGCCTGCCGGCTTGTGCTGCACAATGATGCGGGCGCCCGATGATGGGGCGTGGGTGACAAGCCCGTCGGCGCGCACCGCCTCTTCCGAGAACCAGCGGAAGAACTCTGCTGCATAGGCTGCTTCGCCCATGGCGTCGGCGCGCGCCTTGCCGTTTTCAAGGGTGATGAGGCGGGCGAATTGATCGAGCCGTGCGGTCATGAGTTCCCACGCCTTGCGCAGGATTTCCGAGCGTTCGCGCGGTTTCCTGGCGGCCCACAAAGCGGAAGCCGCTTCGGCGGCATCGAGTGCCGCATCGGCGTCGGCGATGTCGGCTGATGCCACCGAGGCGATTACCTCTTCGGTGGCCGGGTTGATCACATCGAACCGCTCGCCGCTTGCCGCGTTGCGCCATTCGCCGTCGATGTAGAGATTGGTGTGGTCCATTTTGGGCTCCAGTCAGACAAGGTAATGCAGCGGATCGCCGAGACGTTCCGCAAAGCCGGTTACAAAGTCGATCGCCTGGTCTTCGTCAAAATGACCGGCATGATAATCGAGAGAGATCACATAGGTGTCCTGCTCGCGGCCGATCGACAGCACGGGTGCGTGGGCAATGGAGGCTGTCACCGAGATGACCGGCGAACCGGTCAGGTCGCGAATGACAAGCGAGGGTGGCTGATCGCCATTGTCCGCATCCGGTTGAGACAAACGCGAGCGGTCGGGATCACGGAATCGTCCATCGGTGTTGCCCAATGTTCCCGTTTCGATAACCAACTGATCATTCTCCCGGGCTGTCGCCTGACGTAGTGCGGCTGTTGCAAACCGCAACCACAGAAGCTGCGGTTGGAGATCAATGTTGCCGTCATCGGCCATCCAGGCGATGAACCCGTCGCATCCGTTCGCTGCCATGCGGGCAGCAATGTGCAGTGGCACCGGTGGTTTTGATGTCGCGGGGGCAGGCGATTGCGGCGCAGACGCCGGTTCCGCGCCGAGGGTTCTGAATGTTTCAAGATCGGCGACATGGAAAGGCTGTGGCACACCATGGGTGACAAGGCGTGCGAGATCGAGCCCCTGTTCGAGCGCCAGACGACGGGTCTTCGGTGAGGCTAGAATGCGGCCGTTAGCATCGGCGTGGGACGTTGCGCTCAAAGGAGGAACAGTTCGGGTGGGCGTAGAAGCGGAGACGGTTGCTAACGGAGCCGGGCCGGGTTCCGGAGTTTCCGATTTGCTCGAAGGTGCACCTTCGGCAGGCGCGGGCGCGGCACTTCGCGTTATCGCTTTTGCTGGTTTATCGGTGGAAATGATGGCAATCACAGAACCGACCGGAACCGCCTGCTGTGCATCAGCAAGAACGGCCGCCAGATAGCCGTCATGACCGGCCTCTACTTCCATCACCGATTTGTCGGTCTCGACCTCGAACAGGACGTCGGTTGCCGCCACCGGGTCGCCGGCTTTCTTGCGCCATGCAACGATCAGGCCGGTGTCCTGCGCCATGCCGAGCGCCGGCATGATGATGTTCTTGCCCTCGGGCAAATCCCCCTCCGGTTCAACAATGGACGCGGTTGGCTGCTGTGGCGTTGCGGCGGATGCTTCTGCGGTGTCAGTAATCAGGGCGACCACCTGGCCTACCGGAACATGGTCGCCTGCGGCAGCGGTAACGCTGGTCAGGAAACCGTCGGCCTGCGCCTCCACCTCCATGACCGCCTTGTCGGTTTCCACTTCCATCAAGGCGTCACCGGTCTTGATCGCATCGCCGGGCTGCCTGAGCCAGGAGACGATCAGGCCGGTGTCTTGCGCCATGCCCAGCGCCGGCATGATGACCTCATGCGGCATGGATCAACTCCCCGCCGACGAGCATGCGGGCTTTGGCGGCAACGCCTTCTGGTGTCGGAACAGTCAGATCTTCCAGCGCCGGGCTGAAGGGTACCGGCACGTCCATCGCTCCCATCCGCAGCACTGGCGCGTCGAGATAATAAAAGGCCTTTTCATTGAGCCGCGAAGCGATTTCCGAGGTCACGCCATAGCTCTGATGGCCTTCATCAATGACAATCGCGCGCGAGGTCTTCTTGACCGACCGGATCAGGGTTTCCTCATCCAGCGGCACGATGGTGCGCGGGTCGATAACTTCGGCGCTGATCCCCTCGCGGGCAAGGATGTCGGCCGCCTTTTCGGCAACCTGAACCATCGAGGATGTGCCGATCAGCGTGATGTCGGTGCCTTCACGCTTCACATTAGCCTGGCCGAAGGGGATCAGATATTCCTCTTCGGGTACCGGCGCCTTTTCCTGGTACATCAGCTTGTCTTCGAAAATGACGACCGGGTTGTTGTCGCGGATTGCCGTTTTCATCAGCCCCTTGGCTTCATAGGCAGAGGATGGCAGGGCGACCTTCAGTCCGGGAATGTGGGCTACCAGCGCATGCAGCGATTGCGAATGCTGGGCCGCGGAACGGCGTGTCGCCCCGAGATTGGTGCGCAGAACCAGCGGAACCTTCAGCTTGCCGCCGGACATGTAGTGGGTCTTGGCGGCCTGGTTACAAAGCTGATCCATGATCAGAAAGATGAAATCGCCAAACATCAGGTCGACCACCGGCCGCGTTCCTGTCATCGCCGCGCCGACGGCAATTCCCATGAAGCCCGGCTCGGCGATCGGCGTATCAACCACGCGCGCTGTGCCGAATTCCTCGACCAGACCAGAAAGGACCTTGAACGGTGTTCCGGCTTCGGCCACGTCTTCGCCGATGATGAACACGGTTTCATCGCGCCGCATTTCTTCGGCCAGCGCTTCGTTGACGGCTTGGGAAAGAGTGATTTCACGCATGGTTTTCTCCTCAAGCCGCAAAGACGTGCATGTTGACTTCGGATGCATCGGGATATTTGGCCTTCAGGGCATAATCGACGGCAGCAGCGGCATCGGCCCTGATTTCGGCCTGCATGGCGTCGAGATCCTCAACGGATACGATGCCTTCACTCGTCAGGTAGCGGCCAAAGAGAGTGATCGGGTCCCTGGTGTCCCGCCATTCCTTCTCCTCGGCCTTTGACCGGTAATATTCGCGGTTGATGTCGCCGACGTGGTGGCCGTGATAGCGGTAGGTGATCAGTTCGATGAAGAACGGGCCTTCGCCCTTGCGGCAGCGCTCGACCAGTTGCTGGGTCAGCGCATTGACTGCGACCACGTCCTGACCGTCAACCGTATGGGCCTCGATGCCGAAGGCCTCGGCGCGGGCGGTAATCGACCCGGCGGCGATTTCATCGGTGCGGGTATATTCGGAATAGCCATTGTTCTCACAGGCATAGATGACCGGCAAATGCCAAAGGGCGGCCATGTTCATGACCTCGTACATCAGACCCTGCGCGGTGGCGCCGTCGCCGAAAAAGCACACGGTGACATCGTCGTTGCCGAGCATTTTGGCGCTAAAGGCGGCGCCCGTGGCAATGCCCATCGAACCGCCGACAATTGCATTTGCGCCAAGATTGCCGTTGGATTGATCGGCAATATGCATGGAGCCGCCCTTGCCGCGGCAATAGCCTTCCTCCTTGCCGAGCAACTCGCAGAACATCTCCTTGAAGTCGGCGCCCTTGGCGACACAATGGCCATGGCCCCTGTGGGTGGAGGTGATCTTGTCGGTGACCTTGAGCGCTTCGCAGATGCCGACCGCGACCGCCTCCTCGCCGGAATACATATGCGTGAGCCCCGGCATCTTTGCGGAAAGATAGAGCTGGTTGGCAGTGTCCTCGAAGCTGCGAATGCGCACCATCTGGCGGTACATGCGCAAATAGCCTTCGGTATTGTGCTTGGCTGTTTTGGCGGCGTTCATTTGATGTTCCCGGAGACCTGGACCGACCCGGCAGCGTTTGCGCAGCCGGACCGGTGAGACAGTGTTCAGTAGCGGTTGGCGATCGGCAGTTCTTCGGCGGGGAACAGCGAAATAACCTCGCAGCCGGTGTCGGTGACGACCACTTCTTCCTCGATGCGGGCGGCCGAAAAACCGTCTGAGGCCGGGCAGTAGGTTTCCAGCGCGAAAACCATGCCGGTCTGGATTTCCATCGGGTTGTCGAGGCTGACCGCGCGCGAAATGATCGGACGCTCGTGCAGGGCCAGTCCAAGGCCGTGTCCGAATTGCAGACCGAAAGCGCTGAGTTCGTCAGGGAACCCGAAATCCTGCGCCTTTGGCCAGAGCTTGGCGACCTGATCGGTAGTCACGCCGGGCTTGATTGCCTGGATCGAGGCGTCGATCCACTCGCGGGCTTTGACATAGGCGTCCACTTGCGACGGCGTGGATTTGCCGATGTTGAAGGTCCGGTAGTAGCAGGTGCGATAGCCTTGGTAACTCTGCAGGATATCGAAGAAGGCCTGATCGCCGGGGCGGAAGTACCGATCCGTGAAGTTGTGCGGGTGCGGGTTGCAGCGCTCGCCGGAAATGGCGTTGATCGCTTCCACGTCATCCGAGCCCATTTCGTAGAGCATCTTGTTGGACAGCGCGACGATGTCGTTCTCGCGTACGCCCGGCTTCAGCTCCTCGTAGATCATGTGGTAGACGCCATCGACCATCGCCGCAGCCTGAGTGAGAAGCTGGATCTCGTCCCAGTTCTTGATCTCGCGGGCTGACAGCATGATCTGTTGGCCGTCGACCACGTTGATTCCGGCTTCCTTGAGCGCGAAGAACATCGCCGTCTCCGCATAATCGACGCCCACCGGCATGTCGATCATGCCCGCATCGCGGATCAACCCGGCGATCTCCTCGGCGTATTTCTTCATCAGGCCAAAGGACGGCGGGATGGTGCCGCGCATGCCGACAACACCGGCACGGCAATGGTCGGGCACCAGCCAGTCTGAATATTTCTTGTGGTGAACCGCAGCCGAGCCGAAGTCCCAAACATAGGGTGCATCGTCGCCGGTGAGCAGGCAGAAGCGGCACATCTTGTCCCGCTCCCACTCGCCAATCTTCGTCGACGAGACGTAGCGGATGTTGTTGACGTCGAACAGCAGCAGGGAGCCGGCATCACTCTTCTTCAAGGCCTCAACCGTCCGTGACAAGCGGTAGCGGCGCAACCGGTCGTGGTCGATTCGGCGTTCGAAATCAACAGATGAGTGCCCCCATGCGGGAAGCCGTCCCTCCCATTTCCATTGTGGCTCGAGGTCCAGGGGGTGAGGATGTTCGGGGTGAGTGCACGCGTCATGTCATTCTCCTTCGGCAGCGGGGGAGTTGCAAAAAATTCAATTTAAAACAGCGGTGTAGAGCGCTACTGGATGCACCATCCGCCATCGATGTGGAGCATCTGGCCGGTCATGTAGTCGCTGTCATTGCTGGCCAGGAAGGAAGCTGTGCCGACGATATCTTCGGGGTAGGACACCCGTTTGATCTGAAGCGCTTCGCGGACGATGTCCTCGTAGGCCTGGCCGGCTTTTTCCTTGAAGCCGATCTCGACCAGGTCCTTGTCGAGTTGTTCCCAGAGCGGCGTGACGACGACGCCGGGTGCATAACCGTTGACGGTGATGTTGTGCTCCGAGAGCGCCACCGCACCGCAATGGGTGAGCGCCAGGCAACCATATTTCGATGTGCAGTAGACGGTGACATCCACCAGCGGCTTGCGCGACGCGATAGAGCCGACATTGATGATCTTGTAGGGGTGGTCCTCCATCGGACCCTGGGCGATCATCTGCCGGGCGGTTTCCTGCATGCCCAGCCACATCGCCTTGGTGTTGACGTTCATGATCATGTCCCAGTTCTCTTCATCGATATCCATGAAGAAACGGGGCTTGTTCAGGCCGGCATTGAAGACGCCGATATTGATGGATCCGAATGCGTCGACGGTCGCGGCAACGGCGTCGGCGTTATCCTGCCTTTTGGTGACGTCCATCCTGACCGCGATCGCCTTGCCGTTGCCGGCCTGGTTTATGCGGTCGGCGACTTTCTGCGCTTCATCAAGGTCGAGATCGCCGAGGCAGATATTGGCGCCCTGTGCGGCAAAATTCTCCGCATTTGCCGCACCCATGCCGCGCGCTGCACCTGTGATTAGGATATTCTTGCCTTTGAGCCGATCGGGGTCCATCTCATTCCTCCATTGTCATGTTTTGAAGCGTTTGCGCATCGCGTCGTCCGCCCGCTTCTGGGCGTTATGCAATGCTGTTTTTGGCGGGATGATCCCGCGGAGCATGTCGTGAAATTCTTCGCCGCAGATCTGGACGATTTCGCCGATTTCAGGGATTGGCGGCCGCGGCCAGAACTGCAGCTCGTCGCGCCAGGACATTGCATCCACGGCCTCAAAAATTGAGGATTCCCGGCGTACTTCCGGGTCTGCTGCCACTGAATAGCGCGGGTTGGTCCGGCTGCCATTCTGGATGAAGAGTTTTTGTGCTTCCGGCGAGGTAAACACGATCAGCGCCTCTGCTGCCGCGGCGATCCGTTCGGGCGCGAGATTGCGTGGTATCCCCATCACATAACCGCCGACCGGAGCGACGGGGGATGCGGACGGCCCCGCAGGATGCGGCAGAAACCCGGTCTGGCCATGGGCTGGGGAAGATGGGTCGAGCTCGAAATAGGGTGCCAGCAGTGTGTAGCCATAGGCCATGGCCACTTCACCGGCGGCGTAGGGACGAATCCGTTCGTACCAGGACATCGAAAGGATGTAGGGCGGCGAATAGCTCAGCAATTCCATCAGGTATTCGGCTGCTGCCAGTCCGGCGTCGCTGTCGATCATCATCCGATGCTCGTCGGCATCCAGGCGGTCCGTATTGAAGCCGCCGGCCGCAGGCGGAAGATCGACCAGCGGTTGGCCGAAGTCGGCCAGGGTCATCAAAAATGTATGGCCCAGAGCGGTGCCGCGCGCGGCGTTCCAGGCTATGCCGTAAAAACCGTGCTGGGGATCGTGAAACGAACGGGCAGCGTCGATGACATCGTGCGTCGTCACCGGTGGCTCGAGTCCGGATTCGGCAAACAGGTCCTTGCGGTAAAATAGCAATTCCGGGGTTGTCTGTGCGGGGACACCATAAGGGCGACCGCCCCAATGGGCCGCTTTCCAGCCGGCGGTATGAAAATCAGCCGGATCGAGTCGGGCGATGTCGAGCGCTTCGTCCAACGGCATCAAAACATTCTTCTCGGCGAATTCGCCGATCCAGGGCAGGTCGACGGCAATGATGTCGTAACGGCTGGATTTTCGCTCCGCGTTCTTCAGTGCCTCTTGATGCAGCCGGTCAATGGAGAAAGCACGTTGGTGGATATCCGTACCGACGACCTGTTCGAACTGCCGCTTGAGATTGTCCATCACCATGAATGTCGGATCGCCGTGAACCAGGACACGGATCCCGCCCGGTACCCGCAGTGGCTCGGGCAGCACCTGCAAGGGCGGAATTGAGGACGCCTGCATGTAGGAGCCGCCGAAATAGTATTCGTGATTATCCGCGTGTGCGCCCTTTTTGCCGAAACGGTTTTCGGCAATCCGCTGCAGGCGACCGGTCAGTTGCATCCACGATTCCAGCAGCTTTTCGCTTGGATGCATGGAAAAGGTTTTGCCGCTACGGGTGCGGGGGCGTTGCTCGATCAGGCCATCATCAAGCATTTCGCGAATGCGGCGCGAGGCCGTGGCATAGGGAATGCCGGAAACGCCAATGAGAGATGTCGGCGTAACGGTTTTTGCTTCGAGATGGCTTCTGATCAGGTGCAGTGACATGCGGATATAGGGATTGGGCGCGAATGCCATGGATGCATCTGAGAGCTCGTCTTCCAGATCCTCGAGAAATGCCACCACATTGAGCAGTTCGGTTTTCTCGCACTGGGAAACCGGCTGTTTTCGCGCGTCAGATCCTCCCTTGTTGATCGAAAGCATGGCGTTGGCTCCTGTCCAGCCGACTGCAGCGCCCATTCGCGAGCGGAGATGGTCAGCGCCGGACCCTGGTTTGCCCTTGTTCATGGCGGCCTCTCATAAGATGTTCAGTTTGGGGGTTTCAGAATACGAGCAAAAAGCCCAATCTGGATATCGAATTATCCAAAATGGATATAATGTTGACTCTCCTGGACGGAACTTGTCGGCAATCTGATCAGGTGTTTTGCAGAGTTGCGGGAGAAAATCCGCCTCTGGTCCCATTGCTCGCTATGCGGACGGAGTGCGAAACAGACTTTGAAGTGAGAGACGCAATTCGGGAGGAATTCAAATGAAACTTCGTACCATTCTTGCTGCCTCGGCAGCCGAATACAAAATCGGCATTACCCAGAACAATGTGGGCGTCGACAGCTATCAAACGACCTACGACAAGTCCTTCAAGGAAGCGGCCGAAGCCAATGCCGAAGTCGACGCGGTCGTGCTCGATGCAGGCGGCGATGTGGCTCGCCAGATCGCCCAGATCGAAGACCTTATCCAGCAAAAGGTTGACGCCATCATCATCTGGCCCACCAATGGCGAGGCGGTCATTCCGGCTGTGCGCAAGGCTCACAAGGCTGGCATTCCGGTGATTGTCACCAACTCCAACATTGCCGAAGCCGGTTTCGAGTTCGTCAAGTCCTTCTCCGGTCCGGACAACATCACCCAGGGATCGCGCTCGGCGGAAATCATGTGCGACAAGTTCAAGGACATGGGCATCGACAAGACCGCACAGGTCGTCCAGATCTCCGGTCAGCCCGGTTACACGACTGCAATCGAACGTCAGAAGGGTTTTGATGACCGGCTTCCGGAAGTCTGCCCCGATGTGACCGTGGTCGAGACCCAGCCAGGCGACTGGAATCGTGAAAAATCCCAGAAGGTGATGGAAGCATTCCTGGTCAAATACGACAAGATCGACGGCGTTTATGCCGGCGACGACAATATGGGCGTTGGCGCGCTCAATGCAGCAAAAGCTGCCGGTCGCGAAGGTATCATCTTCGTTGGTGCCACCAACTTCGCCGTTGGTTACGAAGCCATGGAGAAGGGCGATTACTGGGGATCGATCTACCAGTCACCCGTCGATGATGCCAAGGCAGCGCTGAAGACCGCGCTCGATGTGCTCAGCGGCAAGGAAGTGCCGTTCCTGAACTATTTCGATACGCCAAAGATCACTCAGGACAACATGAAGGATTACACCAAGCCGGTGTTTTGATCCGAAAAGACCTGCTCCGGGCGCGGAGGTTTCCGCGTCCGGATTTATTCTTATGAAGACCATGTAACCAGGGAGGTAAGCATGGGGCGGGTTTCCGGGCGGTCTTGTATCGTCACCGGTGCGGCACGTGGCATTGGCCGCGCCATCGGAGAGGCGTTGCTTGATGAAGGCGCCGACGTTTGTTTCGCTGATATTGACGGGGCGAAGGTTGCCGAGGTGGCAGAGCAAAATGCCGCTCGTGCCATGGCCGGCGGTGGCAAGGTTACCGATGCGACCGTCGATGTTACCGATCGTTTCCAGGTTCGCGCGATGATCGCCCACGCGGTCGACAGGTTCGGCAAGCTGGATGTCTGCTTCAACAATGCCGGCGTCAACAAGCCAATGAATTTTCTCGACGTTACCGAGAGCAACTGGAATTTCATCATGGGCGTCAACGGGCTTGGATGCATGATCGGCATGCAGGAAGCCGCGCGCCAGATGATTGCCCAGGGAACCGGTGGCAAGATCATCAACACCGCCTCGGTCGCAAGCCGCCAAGGGTTCGACAATGTAGCGCCCTATTGCGCCAGCAAATGGGCGGTTGTGTCCCTGACGCAATCGGGCGCCCGTGATCTGGCAAAGCACAACATAACCGTCACCGGATTTGCGCCTGGCGTCGTGGCGACGGAAATGTGGGAACAGGTGGATCAGGATCTGTTGAGTATCGGGGCTGCGGAAAAGCCGGGCCAGGCGATGGAGGAATTCGCCGCCGACATTCTCAAGGGGCGGGTCGCCAACCCACGTGACATAACCGGAACGACGACTTTTCTTGCGTCGCCGGACAGTGACTACATGACCGGGCAAATCGTCATGATTGATGGCGGTATGGTTCTGGTCTGACGACTTCAGATTGATACGAAGCGAGCAGGTCACGGTTATCTATGTGCCATGCAGGGGAGATGGAAATTGGAAGGAAGGACAACATGGCTGGTTTGACCAGATCGGATATCGGGGCTCTTCTGGCAAAACAGGGAATTCTGGTTGCGTTTGTTCTCTTCATGATCGGGTTCACGATCGCCAATGAACGCTTTGTCTCTCCGGAAAACATCATGGGTGTGGTGCGCTCATCGGCGATTCTTGGGGTGATGGCGCTTGGGGTGACTTTTGTGGTGATCAGCGGAAACCTAGATCTTTCTGTTGGCTCCATGATGTCGTTTTCGGCGATCGTGGTGCTCGACCTGCATGACACGCTGGGCCCGGCCTTGGCGATTCCGGCGATGTTTGCGATGACGCTGTGTCTGGGCGCGTTCATTGGATTTCTTGTCGGTTATCTCAAACTCAATTCCCTTATTGTCACCCTGGGCATGTTGTCGGCGATACACGGCCTGACGCTGACCTATTCGGGCGGCAAGAACATGGACATCGCCGACAAGGGCCGAACCTGGTTTTCGGTGTTCGGACAGGGCGATTTCCTGGGAATCCCGGTGCCCATCCTCATTTTCGGCCTGATCGCATCCGTGCTCGGGATTGTTCTGGCAAAGACGCCATTCGGCCGGAAAGTCTATGCTGTGGGGGGCAATGGGGTTGCCGCGACCTTCTCCGGCATTCGCCGGGCGCGGATCGTGTTTGGCTGCTATGTGCTTTCCTCCTTCTGCGTAGCAACCGCAGGATTGATCCAGGCGAGCCGGAGCCTGGGGAGCCAGAACACGGTCGGGCAGGGGCTGGAACTTGAAGTTCTGGCCGCTGTTATTCTGGGTGGCACCTCCCTGCTTGGCGGGTCCGGAACCATCTTCAAGACCATCATCGGGGTTTTAATCCTGGGCTTCATCCAGAATGGACTGCTTCTCGTGGGGCTGCAGTTTTATGCCCAATATGTGGTGACCTGGATCATCATCATTCTGGCCGTCTGGCTCGATATTGCGGCCAAGCGTGGCCGGCTCTGGTCACCGATCGCATGAGGACGGATTGATGCAAAACGAAACCAAATCCCGTCTTCTCAAGCAGGGCGCCATCTGGGGCTTCATCGTCTTCGAGCTGATTTTCTTTTCGATTACCGGCAAATATCTCTCGCTGTCTGAAGGCGCCTTCATGGATGCCGACAACATGCTGCTTCTGTTCAAGCAATCCGCACCGATCGGCATCATTGCGCTGGGCATGACGGTGATCATGATCAACGGCAATATCGACCTGAGCGTAGGCGCCACCTATGCCTTGTCGGCGGTTGTGCTGCTCGACAGCATGACCTGGCCGATTTTCGCGGGACTGGGCGACTGGGTGATCCCGATTTCCTGGGCGCTGGCGCTGTTGACGGGAACAGTCCTCGGAGCCGTCAACGGGCTCATCGTCTGGAAAACCGGCGTCGACGCGTTCATCGTTACCCTCGGTTCAATGCTCGGCTTTCGGGGGCTGGTGTTCATGTATAATGGCGAGAATCCGACCTCGAACCTCAACTGGACACTGGTCGATTTCGCCGAAGCGCAATTTCTCGGGCTGCACACGGCGACCTGGTTTCTGGTGGCGGCCACCGCCGCACTCTGGTTCCTGATGAACCGCACGGTGCATGGCCGCAACGTATATGCCATCGGCGACAACCGTGATGCTGCGGTCAATGCCGGCATCCGGGTGGGCCCGCACATGATGATCAACTTCATGCTGATCGGGTTTCTGGCCGCACTCTCGGCGGTGGTGTTCTACTCCGAGAGCGGATCGGTCAATCCCAATGATGGTGAACTATTCGAGCTCTGGGCGATCACCGCGGTCGTGCTTGGTGGCACCAAGCTCGCCGGCGGATCCGGATCGATCATCTCGACACTTGGCGGCATCATCGCCATCCAACTGTTGCGCAAGGGGCTTGGCTATATCGGTGCCGGAACCGAGACCGTTAATCTGGTGATCGGCCTGATCCTGGTTGCGGTGCTGTTTCTCGACCGGCAACTCAACGTCAAGGCCAAAGGGGAGTTGAAGGTATGAGTGTACAGTAAGCTGCACTTCGTCTGGAGAATATCGTCAAGACCTTCCCCGGTGTGCGTGCGCTCGATGGCGTTTCCTTTGAGGTGATGCCCGGCGAAGTGCATGCTCTGATGGGCGAGAACGGCGCCGGAAAATCAACACTGATGAAGGTTCTTGGAGGTATTCATCAACCTAATGAGGGCCGGATCATCGTCAGCGAAAAACCGGTGGTCATGGCCTCGCCGCTGGATGCAAAACACAAAGGTATCGTGTTCATCCACCAGGAACTCAGTCTCGCCAAGGAACTGACGGTCGCCGAGAATATCTATCTCGGCGAATTGCCGCGCAAGCGCTTCGGGCTTGTCGACTGGCAGACGCTTTTCAATCAGACCAATGCGATCCTGCAGCGTCTCAAAGTCTCTTTCGATGCCAAGACCAAGGTCGGCGACCTGTCGATTGCCAACCAGCAGATGGTGGAAATAGCTCGTGCACTGACCCATGAGGCCAAGGCGGTCATATTCGATGAGCCGACCGCATCGCTGACGGACGCGGAAAAGGTGGTGCTGTTCGAAGTTATCGATGCCCTGAAATCCCGAGGTGTGGCGATCATCTATATTTCCCATCGAATGGAAGAGATTTTCAAGATCACCGACCGGATCTCGGTGCTGCGCGATGGCCAGTATCGCGGCACGCTCGAGACGGCCAAGACCAGTGAAGAGGACGTCACCCAACTGATGATCGGGCGCAAGCTCGATCTGTCCCGTAACGTCAGGGACCATGAATATGGCGAGGTTGCGCTTGAGGTGCGGGGGCTGTGCTGCGGTACGCTGTACAATGACGTCACTTTCAAAGTACGCGCCGGTGAAGTCCTGGGCTTTTACGGACTGGTCGGCGCCGGCCGTACCGAGATCGCCGAGACGCTTTTCGGGTTGCGAACCCCCACCGCGGGGCAGATCTTTCTGGACGGCAAGGAAGTGGATATCACCTCGCCGGTCGATGCCATCAGTCAGGGTATTTCACTGGTGCCCGAAGACCGGAAGGAACAAGGCCTGGTGCTCGGCATGAACTGCCGCGATAACATGACGTTGCCGCAAGTCGGCGACCTTACCGCAGGGCCTTTCGTCTCGGACGGCGCAGAGATCGCAATCTTCGACCAATACCGCGACAGGCTGGAGATCAAGACACCTAGCTGGAAACAATTGGCCGGCAATTTGTCGGGTGGCAATCAACAGAAGATCGTGATCGGCAAATGGCTGTCAATGCGCCCCAGGGTGCTGATCGTCGATGAGCCGACGCGCGGTATTGATGTGGGCTCGAAATCGGAGATCCACAACCTGATCCGCGATCTGGCGTCGCAAGGTTATGCCGTCATTGTCATCTCATCGGAAATGCCGGAAGTGCTGCATGTCTCGGACCGGATCGTCGCCATGTATAGCGGCCGGATCATGCGTGAATTCACCTCGGAGGAAGTTACCGAGGACAGCCTTGTTCAGGCGATTTCCGGCCTGAATGGCAGCGATACACGGGCGGCTTGACGGTGGGGCTCGGCTTTGCAGGCCTAGGTCGCATGGGCCGCCGAATGGCTGCAAATTGCGCGCGCGCCGGGTTTGAGGTTTCAGTCTGGAACCGCAGCGCGGCTGCAGCGGAGGAACTGGCCGCGCAATGCGGAGTGGGGGTGGCGGGGTCACCTGCGGATCTGGCATCGCGTTGCGACGTGGTTGTCTCCATGCTGGCCGATGACGCGGCGGCGCGGACGGTCTACCTCGGAAACTCGGGACTGATCGCGACACAAGGCGCTGCGACCCTTGTTGAAATGGGGACGATGAGCCCGGCGCTGGTTGCAGAGTTGGCAGCCTGTGCCGAGACTTGCGGTAAGCGGTTTGTCGATGCTCCGGTATCTGGTGCGACAGAAGCGGCAGGCGTCGCCCAACTGTTGATCATGGCCGGTGCCAGTCAGGAAGACTTTCCGGAGTTGGAAGCTGTGTTTGCGGCCATGGGGCGCAAGACCATCTGGCTGGGAGCCAGCGGAAATGGCGCCATCATGAAGCTTGCGGTCAACATGCTGATCCATGGGCTGAACCAGACGCTGTGCGAAGCGCTCGCGCTGACGGCGCGCGCGGGGATCGGCGAAGCCACGGCCTATGACGTGATCGAGAATTCCGCTGCCGCCGCGCCCATGCTGAAATACCGGCGCTCGCTGTATCTCGACGAGCGCGCGCACGATGTCTCGTTCACCGTCGATCTCGCGGCCAAGGACATGGGCTTCGCGCTCGATCTGGCACGACAGCTTGGCGTTGCCATGCCGCAATCGGAAATTACCCTGTCCGTTCTCAAGGAAGCAATTGCCGCCTGTTACGGTGGGCGCGACATGGCATCGATTTTGAGTTTCATGAAGGAGAAATCGGTATGAAAGCAGCGCTTTTTGTCGGCGGTTGGCAAGGCCATGCGCCGCATGAATTCAGTGACTGGTATCGGGTACTTCTCCGTGAGAACGGGTTCGAGGTTGATGTCTACGACACGCTCGAACCGCTGGAGAATCCCGATAATCTCGCGGATCTGGATTTGATCACGCCGATCTGGTCTTCGGCGCGGTCTGGCCACAGGCCGGAATTCGGCACCATGACCAAGCCGCAGGAAGACGGACTTCTGGCGCTGATCTCTGCGGGCTGCGGCATTGCCGGGTGGCATGGCCATATGGGCGACGCCTTTCGCGACCGGCCGACCTACCATTTCCTGATCGGCGGTCAGTTCGTTGCCCACCCGCCGGGCTGGCCGGATAATCTGCAGCCACGTGAGGATTACATCGATCATGAAATCACGATCTGCAAGCCGGCCGACCCGATTGTCGAGGGCATTCGCAGCTTCCGTCTGAAAACCGAGCAGTATTACATGCTGGTCGATCCCTCCAACGATGTTCTGGCCACCACGACATTTTCCGGTGAGCATCTCTGGTGGATCGAGGGCACGGTCATTCCGGTGGTCTGGAAGCGGCGTTGGGACAAGGGGCGGGTGTTCTATTGCTCCATTGGCCACGAACTGGATGATCTGAAAGTGCCTGAGGTGACAGAGATCATCCGCCGTGGTGCGCTGTGGGCTGCACGACAGAATTGAGCACCTGCCTACTCATTTCACGAGGCGGAAAACGGTGCGAGAGCAGCGGTTCTATTGGGCGACGCGTGCTGCTTCGATTGGTCGGATTGTCAGCAGTAGCCTTCGACGCCGCTCGACTGATCGCGTGAATAGCGCTCGCCATGGGCAAAACCTGCGGGCAGGATCCGCTCTATTTCTGCCAACTGGGCTTGATTAAGTTTGAGATCGGCGCCTTTTGCGCAGTCTTGGAGGTGAACGGCAGAACGTGTGCCCGGAATCGGGATCACGTGTTGACCGCGCGAGAGAAGCCAGGCGATTGCCAGGGCTATCGGTGTGGTTCCCAGGTCGCGGGCATAGTCCTTGAACGGAGCCACCACGTTGATGTTGCGGGTCAGATTGGGTTCGAGGAACCTCGGATTGGCTATTCGGAAATCGGCTTCACCGAAATTCGCCCGATCTGGAGCCTGGGCGGCGAAGATGCCACGTCCGAGCGGGCAAAAAGCTACGAAGGCAACGCCGAGGTCGTTGCAGGCCTGAACCATTCCAAGTTCCGGCTGACGGCTCCACAGTGAATATTCGCTTTGCACTGCCGTTACCGGAGCCACAGCATGGGCCAGTTTGAGCGAGGCGGGAGCAATTTCCGAAAAGCCGAAGCCGCCAATCTTGCCTTCCTGCTTGAATTGCAAAAGCGTTTCAACGACTTCCTCGATCGGGAGGTCTGCCTCGCGGCGGTGGATATAGAAGAGATCGACATGATCGACGCCGAGCCTCTTGAGAGAGCCTACAAGCTCGCTTCTGAGATGTCCTGCCGAGTTGTCAAAGTGCCGGGCGCCGGTGGAAGAATCGCGGCAAATGCCGGCTTTGGTGGCAATCTTGAAGTGTCCCGGGTTCTTGCGGAGATAATTGCCGATCACCGTCTCGGAGACGCCCATGCCATAGACGTTTGAGGTGTCGATCAGGCTTACCCCAAGATCCTTGGCACAGGCCAGGGTCTCATGGCTTTCCTGCTCGGTGGTGGGCCCGTAGGGCCCCGCAAAGTTCCAGCATCCGAGCCCTATTGCCGAAACCCTGAGGCCCGATTTTCCTAACTGACGCTGTTCCATCGGGCCCTTCTATAGACAAACAACAATTCGGACAATTCGTCTGCGGCCATAATTTCTATCGGGATGCAGTCGTGGTGCGGCGCGCGGCGCAGATAAAAAAGGACCAGCTCCGGGGGGAGCTGGCCCTTGGTTTCTTTGCACTGGTTGAGATCAACTCAGGTTCAGCCGCAGACTTCCTTGATGGCGTCGGCAGACGCGGCGATGACCGTGTCGGCTTCTTCGCGGGTGAGGCAAAGCGGCGGCGCAAAGCCGATGATGTCGCCCTGTGGCATGGCCCGGCCAATAACGCCGCGCTTCAGCAGGGCAGCGGCAATCGACGGGCCGATTTTCTTTGCCGGATCGTAGAAAACGCGGTTGTCCTTTTCCTCGACAAGTTCGACAGCGCACAGCATGCCTTCGCCGCGGATGTCGCCGACATTCTTGTGGCTGCCGATGGCATCAGCCATGCCCTTGTTGAAGTAGGCGCCGATATCATTGGCGTTGGCGACGAGGCCGAGCTTGTCAATCAGCTTGAGGTTGGCAACGCCGGCTGCAGCCCGATCGGGTGGGCGGAATAGGTCCATCCATGGCCGATAGCACCAAATTCGTCAGTGCCTTGTTCGAGCACTTTCCAGACCTTTTCGGAAATGATCGAGCCCGACATCGGCGCATAGGCTGAGGTGAGACCCTTGGCGATGGTGATGATATCCGGCTCCATGCCGTAATGGGTCGATCCCATCATTGACCCCAGACGTCCGAATGCAGTCACCACCTCGTCAGCGACCAGAAGGATGTCGTGCTTCTTCAAGACAGCCTGAATCGCAGCCCAGTAGCCTGCGGGCGGCGGTACGATGCCGCCAGTACCAAGCACCGGTTCGCCGATGAAGGCGGCAATGGTGTCGGCGCCTTCACGTTCGATCATGGCTTCGAGTTCACTGGCGCAATGGGCGACAAAATCGGCTTCCGACATCGAAAGATCTTCGCGGCGGTAATAATACGGTGCTTCGGTGTGGAGCACCTGCGATAGCGGCAGATCGAATTTCTTGTGAAACAGCTCAAGCCCGGTCAGCGAGCCGGTCATCAGGCCCGAGCCGTGATAGCCGCGCCAGCGCGAGATGATCTTCTTCTTCTGCGGCCGGCCGAGAATATTGTTGTAGTACCAGATCAGCTTGATGTTGGTCTCATTGGCATCCGAACCCGAGAGGCCGAAATAGACCCGGCTCATGTTTTCGGGCGCACGGTCAATGACCATCTTGGCAAGCGTCACCGATGCTTCGGTGCCGTGACCGACATAGGAGTGGTAATAGGCCAGCTCCTTGGCCTGAGCGGCAATCGCGTCCGCAACTTCCTGGCGGCCATAGCCGATGTTGACGCAGTAGAGGCCGGCAAAGGCATCGAGTAGACGGTTACCGTCGCGATCGGTGATGTAGACCCCTTCACCGCCGGTGACGATGCGGTTTTTCAACTCACCGCGGGCGAATTGCCCCAGATGGGTCGATGGGTGGAAGAAATGATCGTGATCCCACTGGTCAAGCTGGTCGTTGCGCAACATTGTCGTTTCCTTTCGAATTTGCGTCATGCCCAATCGCGGCAGACATATTTGACGTCGGTAAATGCTTCCATGCCGAGCCGCGAGCCTTCTCGCCCGAGCCCTGATTGTTTCATGCCGCCAAACGGTATCGGCGCGCCGGTGACCTTGGTGCGGTTGATCGCGACCATGCCAAACTGCAACGACCGGCTGGCCCGGTATATCCGGCGCGGGTCTTGGGTGTGGAGATAGGCGACGAGCCCGTACTCGGTATCATTAGCGCGGGCGATGACCTCCTCCTCGCTGTCGAAGGGCGCAATGGCGGCAACCGGGCCGAAGGTTTCCTCATTCATGATGAGCGCCTCGGCGGAAACATCGGCAAGCACGGTCGGCTCGAAAAACAATGGGCCAGCCTGGTGACATTTTCCGCCGGTGAGAAGTTTTGCGCCCCGGGCGATGGCGTCCGCCACATGTTCTTGCTGCTTGGCAATTGCGCTTTCATTCATCAAGGGGCCGAGATCGGGATCGTCGAGGCCGTTGCCAACCGTCAACGCCTTGGCGGCGGCGGCAAAACGGGCGCAGAATGCGTCATAGATTGACCGCTCGATAAAGAAACGGTTGGCGCCCAGGCAATCCTGTCCTGAAGTGGCGAATTTCGCCTTGATGGCTTCTCCGACGATCTGGTCGAGATCGGCGTCGGCGAAGGCGATGAACGGGGCGTGGCCGCCGAGTTCGAGCACCAGCCGCTTTACGGTGTCTGCGCCCTGGCGGTAGAGCAGCTTACCGATTTCGGTCGACCCGGTGAACGAGACAGCGCGGATTCGCTTGTCCTTCATCCACGGCTTAACGACGGTGGCGGCATCGCCGGTGACGACATTGAAGACCCCGGCGGGAAAACCCGCGCGCTCGGCAAGTTCGGCCAGCGCCAGCGCCGAATAGGGCGTTTGTGCGGAAGGGTGGGCGACAATGGTGCAGCCGGCGGCAAGCGCTGCGCCTGCCTTCCGTGTCAGCATTGCGGACGGGAAATTCCACGGTGTGATCAGCGCTGCGACACCCACCGGCTCGCGCCAGACCTCGACCTCGGCATCGGGCAGATGCGAGGTGACGCTTTCGATGTTGGGGCGCTTGGCTTCCTCGGCGTAGAATTCGGCAAAGGATGCGCCGTAATCAATTTCACCACGGGCTTCGGAGATCGGCTTGCCCTGTTCGAGCGTCATGATCTGCGCGAGGTCTTCCTTGTGCTCAATCATCAATTCATACCAGCGGCGCAGCAGGCTGGAGCGTTGCTGCGGCAACAGGCCAGACCAGGCGCCAAAGGCGTTCTGTGCGGCATCGATGGCTGTTGCGCTGTCGGCGGACGAAAGGCTTGCTACATCGCCGAGATGGCTGGCGTCGGCCGGATTGGTGACAGCAAATGTGCGCGCTTTGGCACCAGCCGACCAGCGGCCGCCGATATAGGAAAATCCGCGCAGCAAGGCGGGATCCCGCAGGTTCCAGGAAGTGGTTTTGAAATAGGATGGATCAGCTGACACGGCGGCGCCCTCGGGTTCATCGACAGGGCTTGAGCGTAGCGGTGAACCGGCAGAGGTTCTTTCTTAAGCGGTGGCTATTGCCAGAGAGTTCGTCTGATTTTCGCCGTGTGGGAGGTTATTTCCTCTTCGGGGGTGCGGCCAGCAGCACATCAAGCGGCGGCAGCACCGCCTGTTTCACGGGTTTGGTAACGATGTAGGTAAAGTACCGGGCAAGCCCCGCGCGGCGTTGCAAGAGGTCGTCAATCAGCCGCTGATAGCTGTCGATGTCGCGGGTGACGACTTGAAGCAGATAATCAAAGCCACCGCCGAGCGCCCAGCAGGCGGTGATTTCCGGATAGCTATCGATGGCTTTCTCAAACGCCTGGAATGTTGAAGCTCGATGATTTTCCAGCTCGGCCATAACGAACACCGATACATGCGGTGCGATCTGCCGCAATTCGATCTGTGCATGATAGCCCGATATGATGCCGGCCTTTTCCAACCTGCGGAGCCGTTCCCAGCAGGGTGTGGCGCTGAGATTGACCCGTTTGGCCAGTTCGGATTTTGACAATCGGCCTTCCCGCGACAGCGTGGCAAGGATCTTGATGTCGCGCTCATCGAGTTTGATTGGGCTCATAATAGCTGTTGTGAGGCAGCATTAGGGGCTTGTCAATTGTCCCGATTACCGGCATCACTAAATCATGACAATATGGCCCCCCAACCCGAGTGACCTGCGACGCCCCGTCTACAGATCACTGGCGGAAACGTTGATCCGTGCTGTCAATGCGGGCGAATTGCGCGATGGTGACCGGCTGCCGACGCACCGCAATCTTGCCTATGATCTGGGGCTCAGCGTGCAGACCGTAAGCCGGGCTTATGATGAATTGATCCGTCGCGGCGTGATTGCCGGGGAAGTGGGTCGCGGTACCTTCGTCAAATCCGGCCGCAGCGATGCGCAGACACCGTTTCTGTCAGAAGGGCGCTACGGCGAACTGATCGATTTTTCGATGCTGAAGCCGGTGTTCGTGCCGATGCATCTTGAAACCATGCGGCGCGCACTGACCAAGCTGGGTACGGACCTGCCGGCCTCGGCGATCTCCTCGTTCCGGACATCCGGCGCCTTGCGAAACTACACCAAGCCGGCGCTGAAATGGTTGAAACTGTGCGGGCTGGATCAGCCGTCGCAGGGGTTGCTTTTGACCAATGGTAACACTGCGGCGATGACCGTTGCACTGATGACTGTTGCCAATCCCGGGGATCTGGTGGTGACCGAGGAGCTGGGGCACCACACGCTAAGGCCGCTGTCGCGTTACCTCGGGCTGCGGATCCAGGGGCTGGAGATTGATGCGCACGGGGTTGTGCCGGCGGCATTTGCCAAGGCGTGCGAGAAATCCACGGTCAAGGCAATCTACCTGATGCCGACGGGATTGAACCCGTGCGCATTGACGATGCCGCTTGAACGCCGCAAGGAACTGGTTGCCGTGGCGCGACGCCATGATGTGCTGATCATTGAGAATGATGCCTGGGGACCGCTGCAACCGAACCGGCCTGAGCCGATCGCGGCGATGGCGCCAGAACGCACCTTCTATTTCACCAGCCTGACGAAGTGCATCATGCCGGGGCTGAGATTCGGGTTTCTGACAATGCCCGAAACCTACCAGTCGGCGGCGGCCAACCGGCAATTGGTGACCAACTGGATGGTGACGCCGCTGATGGCCGAACTTGCCAGCCGGTGGATCACCGACGGTACCGCTGAGTATCTGTTGAAATGGCAAATGGAGGCACTGGGCGAGCGCAACAAACGCGGCGCGGCGATCCTGGGCAATGTCCCATTCAATTCCAGTCCCAACGGAATGCACTTCTGGCTGCCGATGCCCGGTGGCTGGACCGAGGACGGCTTTGTGGCGCACGCCCGGCTCAACAGCGTGGCGCTCGCGCCGGGGGCCTCGTTCAAACTGTCCGACAGCGTGCATAAGCCCGGCGTCCGGATCTGTCTTGGTGCGGAGACCACGGAAGCGCTCGAGCGTGGCCTGACTGTAATATCGCGTCTTGCGCGCAGCAATCCCGAGCCGCCGCTGCTGACTTTGTAAGTTTTCTTCTTGCTGATTTTGATGCTTTCAAACCGCCATCGCCGATGCCGGTAGGACAGGTGTACTTGATCTCGAAATATTGTCATGATTTAATAATCGGATTGACTCTTAATTGTCCTTGTTGGACGGTTGCAAATCATAACAATAATAAAAACACGGGAACGAAGTGAAGCTCACCTCATTGCCATATTGCATAGTCTGATTTTGGTGACCCGAGGTGAAGGGATGTCCTGAATTGATCTGCTTCACTTTCACCGACCTTCAGGCCGGAAGCTGTAATTCGAGAATTCACCAAGAGAGGAATATGAATATGAAGTCGACAATCCGTACTTGCATGGCCAGCGTCGCGATCGCGGCCGTTATGGCCGCCGGGACCGTCGCTGCGCAGGCTGACACCTGGAAATATGCTTTCGAGGAATCGCTGACCGAGGTCCAGGGCGTCTACGCCACCAAGTTCAAGGAAGCGATTGAAGCCAATTCCGATCACACGGTCGAGCTGTTTCCCTACGGTACACTGGGCGAATCTGCTGACATCATGGAGCAGGCACAGGCCGGAATCTTGCAATTCGTTGACCAGTCGCCTGGCTTTACCGGCGCGCTGATCCCCGAGGCACAGGTCTTCTTCGTGCCCTATCTGCTGCCCACCGACCAGGCGCATCTGGCGCGTTTTTACAAGCAGAGCAAGGCCATCAACGAAGACTTCGAGAGCCTGTATGAAGAGAAGGGTCTCGAGCTTCTGGTGATGTTCCCGGAAGGCGAAGTGGCGATGACCACGAAAGAGCCGGTCAGGAGCTGCGCCGACCTCAATGAAGTCAAGTTCCGGGTCATGACCAATCCACTGCTGGTCGAATCCTACAAGGCTTTCGGTGCGACGCCGACTCCGTTGCCTTGGGGTGAAGTCTATGGCGGGCTGCAGACCAACATCATTCAGGGACAGGAAAACCCGACATTCTATCTGTTCTCGACCAAGATTTACGAAGTGACCGACCACATCACCTATACGGGTCACAACAATTTCACGACTGCGGTGATGGCCAACTCGGACTTCTACAGCGGGCTGAGCGACGCCGACAAGAAGGTGGTCGAGGACGCGGCCGTCAGCGCCTATGATTATATCGTCGATTACCAGAAGGGATTGGCCGAGTCCGAGCTCAAGAAGATCAAGGAAGCCAAGCCGGAAATGACGATCACCGTGCTTTCCGAGGAAGAACGCGCCTGCTTCAAGGAAGCTGCCTCGGTTGTTGAAGCCAAGTTCATCGAAATGACCGGTGACAGCGGCAAGGCGATCCTCGATCAGCTCAAGGCCGATCTGGAAGCTACCAAGAACTGATCCTTGCGGAATCGATAACCCGGGGGCCGGAGAAATCTGGCCCTCGGAAACAATCGGAAAAACAGCCGACAGCCGGGAGCTTGCCTTGGACGAGATCGATAAAAGCAATCCCCATGCATCGTCACTTCCCGGCTTTCTCGGGACCATGGATTCGACGATCAGCCGGGTAGAATCAGTTTTGCTCGCCGCCGGCGTGCTGATGATGGCGTTCAACACCATTGCCAATGTAGTGGGACGGTTCGTGTTTCAGTACAGCCTGTTCTTTACCGAGGAGGTGAACCGGATCCTGATCATTCTGATCACGTTCGCCGGGATCAGCTATGCGGCGCGTCAGGGACGGCACATCCGCATGTCGGCGATCTACGATGCCCTGCCGTCAAAGGCGCGCAAGGGCTTCATGGTAGTCATCGCCTCAACCACCGCATTGGTGATGCTGGCGCTGTGCTATTTTTCGGTCGGCTATATACTCAAGGTGGCGACGTCCGGGCGAGTGCTGCCGGCGCTGCAGATCCCGGTCTACTGGATCTTCCTCTGGGTGCCGGTCGGGTTTTTCATGACCGGGCTGCAATACGCGCTGACAGCTTTCAAGAACCTCGTCGAGCCGGATATCTACCTCTCGACCCGTGTGCTCGAAGGCTATGACAACGACGAGATCGAGATCTAGGGGAGATACGCATGGCCACGACTATTTTCCTGATCATGATCGGCTTGCTGCTGCTCGGCTTTCCAATGATGATCCCGCTGCTTGTCGCCACCTTTGTCGGCTTTCTGTTCATGTTCGGCGACATTTCCAAGATGGACTTCATGGTCCAGCAGATCATGGCCGGTATTCGACCTGCCTCGCTGATCGCGGTGCCGATGTTCATTCTCGCGGCCGACATCATGACCCGGGGCCAATCGGCCAACCGGCTGATTGATATGGTGATGAAGTTTGTTGGCCACATCAAAGGCGGCCTGGCCGTCAGTACGGCTGTTGCCTGCACTCTGTTTGGTGCCGTGTCTGGCTCGACCCAGGCCACAGTTGTGGCGGTGGGTTCGCCGCTGCGTCCGCGGATGCTCAAGGCCGGCTACAAGGATTCCTTCGTGTTGGCGCTGATCATCAACGCCTCTGATATTGCCTTCCTGATCCCGCCGTCGATCGGCATGATCATTTATGGCGTAATTTCCAGCACGTCGATTTCCGAGCTGTTCATTGCCGGCATCGGGCCGGGCCTGCTGCTGATGGTGCTGTTTTCCGCCTACAGCATGATCTATGCGAAGATCAATGGCGTGCCGACCGAACCCAAGACAAGCTGGTCGGAACGGGGCCAGGCTGTTCGAAAGGCGCTCTGGCCGCTCGGTTTCCCCGTCATTATTGTCGGCGGCATTTATGGCGGCATCTTCAGCCCGACAGAAGCGGCCGCGGCCTGCGTGCTTTATGCAATCATTCTCGAATTCATCGTGTTTCGATCGCTGACGATGCCGGACATCTACCGGATCGCCAAGTCGACCGGGCTGATCACTGCGGTGGTCTTCATCCTTGTCGGCGCGGGGGCTGCGTTTTCCTGGGTGATCTCGTTTGCGCAGGTGCCGCAGGAGATCCTTGCCGCGGTCGGGGTTGCCGACATGGGGCCAAAGGGGGTTCTCGGGGTGATTTCGGTCGCCTTTTTCATTGGCTGCATGTTCGTTGACCCGATCGTGGTGATCCTGATCCTAGTGCCGATCTTCGCCCCGGTGGTCAACGCCGTCGGCCTTGATCCGGTGCTGGTGGGCACGATCATCACGCTGCAAGTGGCGATCGGTTCGGCAACGCCACCGTTCGGCTGCGATATCTTTACAGCGATCGCCATCTTCAAGCGACCCTATATCGAGGTGATCCGCGGCATCTTCCCGTTCACGGTGATCTTGCTGTGCGTCTCGGTCGCCCTGATCTTTTTCCCGCAGATTGCGCTGTTCCTGCGCGACCTGGCATTTCATTGAGGGATGAGCGCCATGTACGAAACAATTCTGGTTGCCATCGATGGCTCGGAGGGATCCCGTAAGGCGTTGCAGCATGCCGCATTGTTGCAGAAAACCTGCGGCAGCGACCTGCTGATACTTACGGTGTTTCGCCATCATTCGATGTTGGAAGCCTCGATGTCGATGGTGCGGCCGGATGATCCTGAAAACATGGACGACGCCATGCGCGGCCACGCCAAGGAGGTAGCCGAGGAAGCCAAGCGGTTGGCCGCGGAAGCCGGCGCCACGAAGATCCGGGCATTTGTCAAATCGGGTCAGCCGGCGCGAACCATCGTCAAGTTTGGCGAGGAGCACAAGGCTGACCTGATCATTGTCGGCAGCCGCGGGCTTGGCGACATGCAGGGCTTTTTGCTGGGCAGCGTGTCACACAAGGTGACCAGCCTGGCAAAATGTCCGGTGATGGTCGTCTAACACAAACCAACATTCGGGAGCGCAGCGCGTCTCCCCTGGTCGAGCAGGAAACCGCCCCATGAATACACCTTCAGTCATGCTTTCCGCTCAACGTATCCAGTTCGACGCGCCCGATGCGACCGCGCGCTTCGGACTCATCGCGCTCGCCACCGACATGACCAGCGAGCGCGATCTGTACCGGCAATTGCCGCAGGACAATGTCGCTATCCACGTTGCCCGCATCGCTTATGAAAACCCGACAACGCCTGAAAATCTTCGCAAGATGGGGCCACGGCTGACCGAGGCTGCCGGCTTGTTGCAACCGCTGCAGCCGCTAAAGGCGATCTGCTACAGTTGCACGGCGGCATCGGTTGCCATCGGTGATGCTGAAATACGCGCTGCGATCGAGAAAGCCACCGGGCCGGTTCCCGTGGTCACTCCGACAGGAGCTGCGCGGATTGCGTTTTCAACTTTCGGGGTTATACGGCTAGCGGTGCTGACGCCCTACACGGTGGCCACCAGTGAACCGATGGCTGCGTATTTCGCCGGGCATGGGCTGGATATCACCCGCTTTGAATGTCTTGGCCTTGAAGATGACCGCGACATGGCGCGGGTCAGTGGCGACACCATCATCAACGCGGCTGTCGCCGCCGACACGGCAGATGCACAGGCGCTGTTTATCTCCTGTACCGGCTTGCCGGTCGTCAGCGTGATTGCCGAGATCGAACGGCGCATCGGCAAGCCGGTGATCACCTCGAACCAGGCCAGCGCCTGGGTGATGGCGCGTCTGGGCGGGTTTGGCGATCATCAGCCGGCTCAATTTGGCAGGCTGTTTCAACAGGCGCTGCCTGCCGATGCGTTCGGTGAAGCGGCATGAATAATCAAGCTTTTGTAACCCTTGAAGAGATCGAACAGGCGCGGCTGGCGATTGCCGGGACCATTCGCCCGACGCTGCTCAACGCTTCTCCTTCGCTTGAGGAATTGCTTGGTGTTCCCGTGTCTTTGAAACTCGAACACCAGCAGATTACCGGCAGTTTCAAGTTGCGCGGCGCGTCGAATGCCATTGCCGGGCTCTCGGACGAAGAGAAGCGTCGCGGGGTGGTTGCAGTATCGACCGGCAATCATGGCCGCGGTCTCGCCCATGCAGCCAGAAAGGCTGGGGTTAGGTGCATCGTCTGTATGTCAAAACTGGTGCCACAGGCGAAAATCGACGGCATCAAAGCCCAGGGCGCCGAGGTGCGCATTATCGGCAATTCGCAGGATGAGGCGCAGTTGGAGGTCGACCGGCTGATTGAGGAAGACGGCATGACGATGCTGCCGCCCTTCGATCACCGCGCCATCATTGCCGGACAGGGGACGCTTGGGCTGGAACTACTGGAGCAGATTGGCGACGTCACAACCGTGCTCGTGCCGCTGTCAGGTGGCGGACTGATTTCAGGCGTTGCTGCGGCGATCAAGGCGAAGCGTCCCGAGGTCAGGATTATCGGCGTCTCAATGGAGCGCGGAGCGGCAATGCATGCCTGTCTTGAAGCTGGCAAGCCGATCCAGGTCGAGGAGCTTGCGACGCTCGCCGATTCGCTCGGCGGCGGCATAGGGCTCGACAACCAACTGACTTTCGCGATGACCCGGGATCTGGTCGATGACGTGGTTCTGGTCAGTGAAACCGAAATTGCTGCCGCCATCCGGCACATCTACTGGCAGGAGCGCCAGATCGTTGAGGGCTCCGGCTCTGTGGGCGTGGCGGCGATGCTTGCCGGCAAGATCAAGAGCGCTGGTCCGGTCGCGGCCATCCTGAGCGGCGGCAATATCGACATGAAGCAGCACCATCGAATCATCTCCGGTGAGGATGTTGATGTGACGCAGGAGGACACGTGACATGGCCGGCATCAAGATCCTGACCGAAGCCGATCTGCGTCAGGCCGTGCAGCTTGATCTCGCGGCGGTCGAGTGTATCGAGCAGGCGTTCTCGGCGCTCGCCGGGGGCGATGTGGTGATGCCGCCGATCCTGTCGATGGCGATTGCGCCGTTCAATGGCGAGGTCGATGTCAAGACCGCTTTCGTGCCGGAGATCGATAGCTTTGCCATCAAGGTTTCACCGGGATTTTTCGACAATCCGAAGATCGGCCTGCCGAGTACGTCGGGGCTGATGGTGCTGTTTGCGGCCAATACCGGGATGCTGGAGGCGTTGCTGCTCGACAATGGCTATCTGACCGATGTGCGTACGGCCGCCGCCGGGGCGGTTGCAGCCCGACATCTGGCGCGGCAGGATGCATCGCGCGCCTGCATTCTGGGGGCGGGCAGCCAGGGCAAGTTGCAGCTCAAGGCGCTTTGCCTGGTCCGGCCGATCACGTCGGCAACAATCTGGGCGCGTGATCCGGCGAAGGCCGCGGCTGCGGCCCGTCAGATGACTGCTGAACTCGGAATTGACGTGACTGCTGCCATCGATGCTGCGGTTGCTGTTTCAGCGGCGGATATTGTGGTTACCACCACGCCGGCGACCGAACCGGTGCTCATGGCCGAGTGGTTGCGGCCGGGCCAGCACATCACTGCCATGGGCTCGGACCAGCACCACAAGAACGAGCTCGATCCCGGCTGTTTTGCGCGGGCCGCGCTGTATGTGCCCGACCGGCTTTCACAGACCCGAAGCCTTGGCGAATTGCGCACGGCAATTGCCGCGGGTGTCGTCAAGGCTGACGCAGACTTTGCCGAACTTGGCGCGATTGTCGCGGGGACGGCCAGCGGTCGCCCGTCCGATGACGCCATTACCATCGCCGATCTGACCGGCACCGGAGTGCAGGACACGGCAATAGCCACCTTCGCCCGAAAACGCGCGCTGGCATCGCATGCCGGCACCGATTTCACCAATTAGTCAACACCAGCCAAAAGGAAGCCGTCCAAATGTCCGCGCCAGTTCTAAGTTTCAGCCGGGATGAGTATCAGCGCCGCGTCGCCAAGACGCGCAAGGCCATGGCAGCCGCCGGTGTTGATGTCATTATTGTCTCCGACCCTTCCAACATGGCCTGGTTGACCGGCTATGATGGCTGGTCATTCTATGTGCATCAATGCGTGCTGGTGGGGCCGGATGGAGATCCGGTCTGGTTCGGGCGTGGTCAGGACGCGAATGGCGCCCGGCGCACATCGTATTTGTCTAATGCCGACATTATTGGTTACGCGGACAATTATGTGCAATCGACCGAGCGTCATCCGATGGATTATCTGTCGACGCGAATTGATGAACGCGGCTGGTCGGCGATGCGCATCGGCGTCGAGATGGATAATTACTGGTTCTCGGCGGCGGCATTCGCCTCGCTGCAGAAACATCTGCCCAATGCGAAATTCTCTGACACCACCGCGCTGGTGAACTGGCAACGCGCCGTCAAGTCGAGCCAGGAGCTTGACTATATGCGCAAGGCGGCACGGTTGGTCGAACGAATGCATCAGACGATTTTTGAGAAATGCGAGCCGGGTTACCGCAAGTGCGACTTGGTGGCCGACATCTATGAAGCGGGCCTGCGCTATGACGACACGCTCGGATTTGGCGGCGATTACCCGGCGATCGTGCCGTTGCTGCCATCGGGCGCGGACGCCTCGGCGCCGCATCTGACCTGGGACGACAAGCCGATGAAAAGCGGCGAGGGCACGTTCTTCGAGATTGCCGGCGTCTACAAGCGTTATCATTGCCCGTTGTCGCGCACCGTGTTTCTGGGCAAGCCGACCCAGACCTTCATCGATGCCGAGAAGGCCGTGCTGGAAGGCATGGAAGCAGGACTGGAGGCAGCCAAGGCCGGCAACCTGTGCGAGGACATCGCCATTGCCTTTTTCGGTGTGCTCAAGAAGCACGGAATCAACAAGGACAACCGCACCGGCTATCCGATCGGTCTGTCGTATCCGCCGGACTGGGGCGAACGCACCATGTCGCTCAGGCCCGGCGACAAGACCGTGCTTGAAGAGAACATGACATTTCACTTCATGACCGGTCTGTGGATGGATGATTGGGGATTCGAGATCACCGAGAGCATCGTGATTGGCGCCAATGGACCCGAGTGCCTGGCTGATGTGCCACGCCGTCTTTATGTGAAGGATTGAGCCGCCATGCCTGTCAATCCGATAGTTCCGACGATCCCGCTGACCGAAGATGGCGAGCACCACGGCTTCCTCCGCCTGCCGTACAGCCGCGATGATTCTGCCTGGGGGTCGGTGATGATCCCGCTTACCGTCATCAAGAACGGGGAGGGGCCGAGCGCGCTGCTGACCGGGGCCAATCACGGCGATGAATATGAAGGCCCGGTGGCGCTGATGGATTTGGCGACGACTTTGAAAGCCTCCGACATCACCGGGCGGGTGATCATCGTGCCGGCTTTCAATTATCCGGCATTCCGTGCCGGCTCGCGAACCTCGCCAATCGACAAGGGCAACATGAACCGGTCGTTCCCGGGCAAGCCGGATGGAACGGTCACCGAAAAGATCGCTCATTTCTTCAACAGCGTGCTGTTGCCTGAGGCGAATGTCGTGGTCGATTTTCATTCCGGTGGCAAGACACTGGATTTCGTGCCGTTCGCCTGTGCCCATGTGCTCGAAAATGCCGACCAGCAGGCGGCCTGCGTCGCCGCCGTCGAGGCCTTCAATGCGCCGTACACCATGATGCTGCTGGAGATCGACAATGTCGGCATGTACGATACGGCGGTGGAGGACCAGGGCAAGATCCTGGTCACCACCGAACTTGGCGGCGGGGGCACCGCATCGGCCCGGTCGATTGCTATCGCCAAGAAGGGCGTGCGCAATGTGCTCAAGCATGCCGGAATCATGAACGGTGAGCTCGACACCAGACCATCGGTGATGCTCGATATGCCCGATGATGATTGTTATGTGTTCAGTGAAGATGACGGCCTGATCGAGCCGACAAGGGATCTGGGCGATGTGGTGGAGAAGGGCGAGGTTGTCGCCCGCGTCTGGCTGCCTGATCGTACCGGCCGCCCGCCAATTGATTACCGCGCCAAGCGCTCAGGCATATTGGTATCACGGCATTTCCCTGGGCTGGTAAAGGCCGGCGATTGCATGGCGGTTCTGGGGGTTGTTGTCGACAGCCTCTGAACCCCGAATAAAACAAGCCGATGTCGCCTGCTTTAATCGGGTGGCATTGGCTTGCAAACGGCCACAGCGTCGGGGTCCTGCAATGAGGTCCGGACTTGAGGCGAGTCCCGATGGTCGAGTATTGCTGTCGCCTGGGCTTTATGGCCTTAACAGCGACGATTACGCAGTCGTTGTACCGCGCACGTCGTAGCCGGCTTCGTTGATCGCTGCGATCAGCGCCTCATCGGCAAGCTTGCTGTCGACCCCGACAGACAGGGCAGTAAGGTCGCATTCGACCATTGCGTTGGGATCAGCGGCCTTGATCGCCTTTTCTATCGCTGAAGTGCAATGTTCACAGCTCATGTCCGGTACATTGAATCTGGTCATCGGATAATTCCTTTCTGGTTAAGCTGACGGTGAACTGTCCAGCGGCCGGAAGGTCAAGCTCTTTTGCCGCACGACGATATTTTTTTCGCAAATTCTTGACCTTCCAGCGGATGGAAGCCCTATGTGAAGCGGGTTCTCGAAACCGGAGTGTTCCATGTCCGACCTGCACCATTTCAGACTGTCGATTGAAGGCATGTCCTGCGCTTCGTGCGTGGGCCGCGTGGACAAGGCATTGAAAGCGGTGCCGGGGGTGACCGGTGCTTCGGTCAATCTGGCGAGCGAAACGGCGCAGTTTGACCTCAGTAATCAGGGAAATCTGTCTGATGTCGCCGAGGCGCTCGAGACCGCTGGATATCCGGCGCGGATACAGAAGGTGACGCTGAGCATCGCCTCGATGTCCTGCGCATCCTGTGTCGGGCGCGTGGACAAGGCGATTGCCGCAGTAGCCGGTGTGCTTGATGTCAACGTCAACCTGGCGTCGGAAACCGCAACAGTAACCTATCTGGAAGGGGCGGTAGAGGTATCGGACCTGATCGCCGCCGCCACTGCCGCCGGGTATCCGGCCGAACTGGTAGAGGGCGAGGCGGTGACCGGCCGGTCGGCGCGAAAACAAGCCGAGGCAAGTGCCCTGGCGGGCAGGATGGCATTTGCCGCGGCGCTGGCGTTGCCGGTTTTCGTGCTCGAAATGGGCAGCCATGTCATTCCGGGCATGCACGAGCTTATCGGCCGGACTATCGGCCATCAGACCAGCTGGATCCTGCAATTCGCGCTGACCACGCTGGTTCTGGTGGGGCCGGGACGCAGCTTTTACACGAAAGGCTTCCCGGCGCTGCTGCGTGGCGCGCCGGACATGAACAGCCTGGTGGCTGTGGGCACTTCGGCGGCTTATCTTTATTCGGTGATCGCGACCTTCCTGCCGGCGCTGATCCCTGCGGAGGTCCGGGCTGTCTATTTCGAAGCAGCGGCAGTGATCGTGGTTCTGATCCTTTTGGGTCGGTATCTTGAAGCGCGCGCCAAGGGCCGCACAGGCGCGGCGATTGAAAAACTGCTGGGGCTGCAGGCCCGAACGGCGCGGGTCGTGCGCGACGGTGAAATCAGGGACGTTCCGATCGAGGAGATCCGCGCCGGCGAAATCCTGGTGGTGCGGCCGGGAGACCGGATTGCCGTCGACGGCGAGGTCACCGAAGGCACAAGCTATATCGATGAAAGCATGATCACCGGCGAACCGGTGCCGGTGGCCAAGGCTGCGGGCGATGCGGTGACCGGCGGCACGGTAAATGGGGCCGGGAGTTTCCGGCTGAAGGCAACGCGTGTGGGTGGCGACACGACGCTGTCGCAGATTATCCGCATGGTGGAACAGGCGCAGGGAGCCAAGCTTCCGATCCAGGGAATGGTGGACAAGATTACGCTGTGGTTCGTGCCGGCGGTAATGGCAGCGGCACTGCTGACCGTCCTTGTCTGGCTGATATTCGGTCCCACCCCGGCATTGTCGCTGGCGCTGGTTGCGGGCGTATCGGTGTTGATCATTGCCTGCCCCTGCGCGATGGGTCTGGCGACGCCAACCTCGATCATGGTCGGCACCGGCCGGGCCGCAGAAATGGGCGTTCTGTTCCGCAAGGGCGATGCCCTTCAATTGTTGGCTAATGTCGATGTTGTCGCTTTCGACAAGACCGGCACGGTGACCGAAGGTCGGCCGGAATTGACGGATCTTGAACTGGCTAAGGGTTTTACACGAGCCGATGTTCTGGCTCTGGTTGCCGCGGTCGAGGAACAATCCGAGCATCCGATTGGCGAAGCCCTGGTTCGTGCCGCCCGATCCGAGGAATTGCCGCGCCACGCGGTGACGGAATTCATCTCGATCACCGGGTTTGGTGTGAAGGCCCGGGTAAACGGGCACGATGTGATGGTTGGCGCAGACCGGCTGATGGAGCGGGAGAGGCTGGATCCGGGCGCGCTGCGCGACAGTGAACAATTGATGGCCAAACGTGGCCGCACCGCTCTCTATGCAGCGATTGACGGCCAGGTGGCAGCGGTGATCGGCGTGGCGGACCCGGTAAAACAGGCAAGCGCTGCGGCAATCGCAGCACTTCATGATCTGGGTCTGAAGGTGGCGATGATTACCGGAGACAAGCGCGAGACCGCCGAAGCCATCGGCCGTGAGGCGGGGATAGACGATGTCATCGCCGGTGTTCTGCCTGATGGCAAGGTGGCGGCACTGGACCGGCTTCGCGAAGGTGGACGCAAGGTGGCCTTTGTCGGTGACGGCATCAATGACGCGCCGGCGCTGGCGCATGCCGATGTCGGCATTGCCATTGGCACGGGAACCGATGTGGCGATTGAATCGGCCGATGTGGTGTTGATGTCAGGCGATTTGCGCGGCGTCGTTAACGCGTTCGAGGTGTCACGCCGCACCATGGCCAACATCAAGCAGAACCTGTTCTGGGCATTTGGTTACAATGTCGCGCTGATTCCGGTGGCGGCAGGGGTGCTATACCCGGCCTCGGGCGTGCTGCTTTCGCCAGTGCTGGCTGCGGGCGCGATGGCGCTGTCGTCGGTATTCGTTCTTTCCAATTCGCTGCGGCTGCGCCGCATCCGCCCGTTGATGGATGAGAGAATCAAGCTGGCAACAACCGACATTGCGCAGCCAGCGGTTCCGGTGCCGGCGCAATGAACGACCGGCTTCGCCCTCAGTAGTTGATGAGCGGTTGGCGTGGCGAAGCATGACCTTGAAAATTCGGAAAGACCAACAAATATAATGGATAACAGTATAAATTGACCTTTCTCCCGGCGTGCGGACTGCGCGTTGTTACGGGCATGATGTGCCCAACCCGGTGCTGCCAGATGCCCGTGCCCGAGCGGAAACGGTTGTGCTATTCAGGAGCATCGCGGTGAATTGCGGATTACGGATCAATATCTGCTACAGTCCGACGGCTGACAGAGGCGGAAACAGCTGCACATGAGTAATGACCCCTATAAAATTCTCGGCGTTGCCAAGGACGCGGCACAGGCTGAAATCAAGAAGGCCTACAGAAAGCTGGCGAAAACCTTGCATCCCGACCTGCACCCCGGGGACAAGTCCAAGGAAACCGAGTTTCAAAAGGTTTCCAGCGCCTACGGTATCGTCGGCGACCCGGATAAGCGGAAGCGCTTCGACGCCGGAGAAATCGACGCCAGCGGCCAGGAAAAGCCCGAGCGGCAATATTACCGGCAACATGCCGGCGCCGACCCGCACGGACGCTATGAATCGGCGGCGGGCTTTGGTGATTTCGAGGATGCGTCGGATATCTTTGCAGATTTGTTCAAAGGACGCGGCCAGGCTTGGGGAGGTGGTGGTTTCGCCGCGCGTGGCGCGGATGTGCGCTACCATCTTGACGTCGATTTCATGGATGCAGCACGCGGCGCCAAGCGCCCGATCCCGTTGCCTGATGGCGGCACGATCGAGCTGTCGATTCCGGCCGGTGTTGATGATGGCCAGACCTTGAGACTGCGCGGCAAGGGACGACCGGGCATCGGCGGCGGGCCGACCGGCGACGCTTATGTCGAGATCGCCGTGAAACCGCACTCGCTGTTCCGGAGGGAAGGCAATGATATCGAAATCGACCTGCCGATCGGTTTCGATGAAGCCGTGCTCGGCGCCCGTGTCGAGGTGCCCACGCTTTCGGGGAAGGTGGCAATGGCCATTCCCAAGGGCGCGTCGTCGGGGCACCGGATGCGGCTCAAGGGCCAGGGCATCAAGCCGGCGAAAGGTGCGCCCGGCGACCAGTATGTGCGGCTCAAGATCGTTCTGCCAGAGAAGATTGACGACCAGATGCGGTCGATCGCCGAGGGCTGGCGCGATGCTGCCAAGGAAGATCCCCGTGCGAAACTCTGGAGGATGACATGAAGTTTGGCGAACGCGAAGTTGTCGCGACAGTGCGCCGGCTGCAATTGCGCGAACTCAGGCTGTGGGTGCGTGAAGGCTGGCTTAATCCCGCTGAAAGCGAGGATGGCCTGCTGTTTGACGAACTGGATGTTGCGCGCATCCGGCTGATCTGCGACCTGCGCAAAGAAATGGCGTTGTCAGCTGACGCGATACCGGTGGTGCTGTCGCTGCTTGATCAAGTGCATGGATTGCGGCGCGAATTGCGCGGACTCGCCGAAGCCGTCGGGCAGCAGCCGCACGAAACTCGGCGAGCGATCGTTGACGCCTACCGGATCCGGCTGTCCTCACAATCCTGACGGGGCCTGATCGGGTCTGATCCGAGCCGGTTTCGGTCCTTACCGGTGAGCAACCGGTCTTCCATGCCAGGCGACCGGCGCTGGCGCCCGTCGTCAGCCATATGATGCCGGGCGCGTTTTGGCACGACCGCTCTGTCCACAAGTACTTTCCAAACCTTTTTCTGATCGCAATTCCCGACTTTCGCTGACCGGGACAGCGAAAGTGGTGTAGTGCGCCCTCTGCACCGCGGCGAAAAATCTGGAAGGCTGTTGTCGCGCCCTCCGACCGGTCACGCGGATGCCGGCAAGGCTCCATCATTCGAGTGCAACTCCCGCCTATTGACCCAAATCAATGCCGATGGCCGCGAACCCGCCTTTATTGGAGCCGCTAGGTGTGTCGGCCTGGTTGTCACGGGTTCATACCGTGGAATGTCATTGGCTGTCGTACCGCTCGCGGTCGCGGACATGGTGCTTCCGGCGGCAGGACAGATCGAAAGCGCCGGCAATATTTGCAGTAAAACGGTCACCGGGGCCGCTTGAATGAACTGAAGGTGCGCGTGCCCTTCTGGCGCCGGCACGAAATCTGGTGATGCAAGAATAACAAAGGAGATGAACGATGAAACGTCTGCAGGACAAGGTGGCGCTGATAACCGGTGGCGCAGCAGGTATCGGCCTCGAAACGGCCCGACTGTTTCTGACCGAAGGCGCCAAGGTTGCCCTGGTTGATCTCAAGAAGGACGATCTGGCAAAGGCTGAGCGCGAACTGGGTGGTCTGGGGGATGTGATCGCGATAGCTGCCGATGTGTCATCGCCGGAAGATGCCGCGCGCTATGTCGCGGAAACCGTAACTAAATTTGGGCGGATCGACGTGTTCTTCAACAATGCCGGCATTGAAGGCAAGGTTGCGCCGCTGGTGGAACAGCGGATCGAGGATTTTGACCGGGTCATCGCCGTCAATGTGCGCGGCGCCTTTCTCGGGCTTCAACATGTATTGCCGGTGATGATCGGCCAAAAATCCGGCAGCGTTATCAACATGTCGTCCATTGCCGGGTTGAAAGGCAGCCCCAATGTTGCGCCCTACATCACCTCGAAACACGCCGTTGTCGGCTTGACGCGTGCCGCGGCGATTGAGGTTGCCTCCAGCAATGTGCGGGTCAACTCGGTGCACCCGTCGCCGGTGAATACGCGGATGATGCGTTCGCTCGAAGATGGCTTCAATCCGGGCCATGGTGATGATGTCAAGCAGGCGCTGCAGGCATCGATCCCGCTGGGGCGTTATGGCGAGGCGTCGGATATCGCCAAACTGGTTCTATTCCTGGCTTCCGACGATTCGGCCTTCATTACCGGGGCCCAGTACCCGGTCGATGGCGGTATGGCGGCCGGGTAATGATCCGGCTTGGAGCGCCAACATGACCAGGGCTGAAAAAGTGCCGATGCGCGGCCCGGACGGGAAGCTTCGGGATGGGCAGCAGCTCGCCGAAGGCTCCATCGTGGCGATCCGCGGCGGCGTTGTCGATGTGGCGTTCTCAGCCCCGGTGCCGCGGGTACATGCGCTCGTGCGGGCCGGGTCGGTCGCCATGGAGGTTGCGGCACTGCTGGAGAACGGGGTGGTGCGTTGCATTGCGCTCGGCTCAACACGCGGCTTGGGGCTGGGCATGCGCGCCAGCAGCACCGGTGGCGGCATCGAGGTGCCGGTTGGCGAGACTGTTCTGGGGCGGATGCTGAACATGTTTGGCGAACCGCTTGATGGATTGCCGCCGCCTGCGGCGATCGAACGCCGACTGATCCATCAGCCGCCGCCGCCGCTTTCCGAGCGGGTGTTGCGCGCCGAAGTGCTTGAAACCGGGATAAAGGCCATCGACCTGCTGTCGCCGATCGAGCGCGGCGGCAAGACCGGGCTTTTCGGCGGCGCCGGGGTCGGCAAGACCGTGCTGCTCAGCGAGTTGATCCACAATACGGTCGAGCATCACCACGGCGTCAGCCTGTTTTGCGGCATCGGTGAAAGATCACGCGAAGCCGAGGAGCTTTGGCGCGAGATGGGCGAGGCCGGGGTGCGCGAGCAGATGGTGATGCTGTTTGGCCAGATGAACGAAGCGCCCGGCGTGCGCTTTCTGATCGGCAATTCCGCCCTGACGATGGCCGAATTTTTCCGCGATGATCGCGGCCAAGACGTGCTGCTGCTGATCGACAACATCTTCCGGTTCGTCCAGGCGGGGTCGGAAGTCTCGGGTCTTTTGGGACGGATGCCGTCGCGCGTGGGTTACCAGCCAACGCTCGCCACCGAACTTGCGTCCCTGCAGGAGCGGATCTCGTCGACCCGGAGAGGGTCTATCACCTCGATCCAGGCGGTCTATGTGCCCGCCGATGATTTTACCGATCCGGCGGCGGCGCACATCTTTTCGCACCTGTCGGCGTCGGTGGTGCTGTCGCGCAAGCGCGCCAGTGAAGGCCTTTATCCGGCTGTTGATCCGTTGGCCTCGTCATCGGTGATGCTCACGCCCGCCGTGGTCGGCCAACGGCACTATGACATCGCCCGCGCAGTGCGGCGGACGCTCGCCGAGTACGAGGAATTGCGCGACATCATCGCCATGCTGGGGATCGAGGAGCTGTCAGCGCATGACCGAGCCACGGTTGCCCGCGCGCGCAGACTCGAGCGGTTTTTGACACAACCATTCTATACTGTGACGGCCTCGGTGGGCACGGAAGGCAAACTGGTGCCGATCGCCGAAACCCTGGATGGCTGCGAGGAGATTCTCGCCCAGACCCATTTTGACCTGCCTGAAAGCGCTTACTACATGATTGGCGGGCTTTCCGAACTGGAGGCTGTGGCGTGAGCATGTTTACGCACATGCAGGTTCACTTGCGGCTACCCGCGCGTACCCTGTTCGAGGGGCCGGCGGTTAGTCTGACCGCAACGGCGGCCAATGGCAGCTTCGGCATGCTGCCCAACCATATCGATTACGTCACAGCGCTGGTGCCTTCGGTGCTCTTGATTGTGATGGCCGGCGGTGAAGAGAAAATTTTCGGTATCGACGAGGGGCTGCTGGTCAAGAAGGGCCAGGATGTTGATCTCGCGGTTCGCCGCGGTGTGCCGGGAGATGATCTGGAAACCCTGCGGCAGACCGTGGACGCAAGTTTTACCGAGATGGAAGAAGAAGAACGCGTGGCCCGTGCCGCGCTGTCACGGCTTGAGGCCGACATGGTGCGGCGGTTCACAAGTCTGCGCAGGCCGCACCCATGAGTGAGGATCAAGACAAGGGCAGCGGCGACGAGGCCGCTCGCGACAAGGACCTCCGAGACAGGGCCACGCAAGATATCGGCGACCGGGCGCGACGCATGAAAGCGGCCCGCGACAATCCCGGACCAAGCCCGCTGCGCGGTATCGGCACTTTCGGCATGATCGGCTGGACCGTCGCCGTGCCGACCGTGGCTGGCGCGTTCCTGGGCATATGGCTTGATAAGGTGGCCCCGCAAGATTTTTCGTGGACCATCGCACTGATCCTTGGCGGGGTGGCCCTGGGGGCCATCGTCGCTTGGGTGTGGATTGACAAGGAAGGAAGCTGAAAATGATCGCCATTGACTGGACTTCTTTCGCACTGGGCGCCGGCGCCGGATCGCTGATGGGTGTGTTGTTTTTCGCCGGACTGGCTCTGGGCATACAACTGGCGCTGCGCACGGAGCGTGCCGCGCTGGTGCTGGCGCTCAGTGCCGCGCTGCGCATAGCCGCGCTGCTGGTCGCCGGATGGCTGGTCGCGGGGGCGGGCGTGACAGCTCTGGCGGGCTTCGGTTTGGCGTTCATGCTGGTTCGCCTGATCGCCATCTCGATCATGCGCATTTCCCCGCCGGCGGAGGCCTGCTGATGGAACTGACCCCTGACAGCAGCGTCGTCTTCACGATCGCGGGCCTCGCCATCAACAAGACCATTTTCAACACCTGGCTGATCATGGCGCTGCTGACCGGCGCCTCCCTTATCATTACGCGTAAGCTGCGTCCGGATGTTCCGCCAAACCGGTGGCGGACAACGCTTGAAGTGATCGTTCAGGGCATTGACGGGCAGATCGCCGAGATCACTCGGAGGCACGACCGGCGTCTTCTGTATTTTACCGGCACGCTGTTCCTGTTCATCGTTACCTCGAACCTGTTGATGGTGGTTCCGGGCTTCGATCCGCCGACGGCTTCGCTGTCGACGACGGTGGCATTGGCGCTGTCCGTGCTGGTGGCGGTGCCGCTTTTCGGCATCGGCAGCCGCGGGCTGGCGGGTTATCTTCGCACCTATCTGGAACCGTCGGTGATCATGCTGCCGTTCAATATCATCAGCGAGTTTTCACGCGGCATTTCACTCGCCATTCGGCTTTACGGCAACATCATGAGCGGGGCGGTGATCGCGGCGATCCTGCTCGGTATCGCCCCCTTCTTCTTTCCCGTGGTGATGGACATGCTCGGTCTGCTGACCGGCATCATTCAGGCTTACATCTTCGCCATCCTGGCCACCGTTTACATCTCTTCGGCTACAGCCCCGGTAAAGCCGGATGCCGATGAAGCAGCAAAGGACCCGTCATGACCGAACTTTCCATCATAGCCGTGATCTCGATTTTCACCGCTGGCCTCACCGTGTCGTTCGGCGCGCTTGGCCCGGCGCTCGGCGAAGGCCGCGCGGCTGCTACTGCGCTTAGCGCCATTGCCCAGCAACCCGATGCCGCCTCGACCTTGTCGCGAACGCTGTTCGTCAGCTTGGCGATGATTGAATCGACCGCGATCTACTGCTTTGTCGTGGCGATGATCCTGCTGTTTGCCAACCCGTTCTGGAATGCGGCGCTGGAGGCTGCACAACAGCAAGTGGGCGGCTGATCATGTCGATTGACTGGATCACGGTGGCCGCGCAGGTCGTCAATTTCCTCGTTTTGGTGTGGCTGTTACGGCGGTTTCTCTACCGCCCGATTCTCGACGGCATTGATGCCAGAGAGGCAGAAATAGCGGACCGGATGGGAGAGGCGAAGGCCATTCGGGAGGCGGCCGAAGCAGCCGAAGCGAGCTACAAGGCCGAGGTTGCAAAGCTCAGCGCCAGCCGGGCGGAGATGCTCAAGGACGCGCGCAAGACGGCCGAAAAACAGCGGGATACGCTGCTTGCCGAAACCCGCAAGCGGCTGGCCGCGGAGCAAGCCGACTATGAGGCCCAGCGCGCCGAGGATGCGCGACGCTACGCCGAGGAACTGCACCGTGCGGGCGCCAAGGCGCTTTTGTCGCTGACCCGCAAGGCGCTCGAAGATCTGGCTGACGAGACGCTGGAACAACGGATCGTCGCCAATGCGGCAGCGCGGCTGAGCGGTCTGGCAGAAGACATGCGTGATGCGGCAGGAGATGACCGCGAAGCCGTGGTGTTGACCCAGGCGCCCTTGCCGGAAGCATCGGCCAGCAAACTGCGCACGGAACTGGAAGCGATCCTTCCGGGTTTCAGTTTTCGCTTTGCCACCGATCCCGGGCTAGCGCCCGGCCTGACACTTCGGCTTGGCGGCGCCCAGATTGCCTGGACGGTCGACAGTTATCTCGCCGGTCTGGATGCGGTGCTGGAGGCGCAGTCCGGGCTCACAATCAGCAAGGCGGTTGCCGATGCCAACTGAATCCGGAGCAGACGCCATGATGCCGGATCTGGTCCAGATGTTGCTGGACGCGCCTGCGCCTGCGCCAGAACTCAGCGAGATTGGCCGCGTGGCCGAGGTCGGCGATGGCATTGCCGTCGTGACCGGGCTGGCGCGGGCACTGGCCGATGAGCTTGTCGAGTTCGCCTCGGGCGTGCGCGGCATCGTATTCGATCTTGAGCCCGGCCGCCTCGGCGTTGTGTTGCTGGGGCCTTCGGAGGCGATTTCACTGGGCGAGGACGTGCGCCGCACCAACCGGGTAATCAGCGTGCCGGTCGGGCCGGCGCTGCTCGGACGTGTGGTCGATGCGCTGGGCCGCCCGCGTGACGACAAGGGGCCAGTCGGCGCCAGCATGATCCACCCGATCGAGGCCGAGGCGCCGGATATTCTGCACAGGTCCGCCGTGCACCGGCCGCTTGCTACCGGGCTCAAGGCGATCGACGCCACGGTGCCGGTGGGGCTGGGGCAACGGCAGTTGATTATCGGCGATCGCCAGACCGGAAAGACCTCGATCGCCGTCGATGCCATCCTCAACCAGCGTGAAACGGGGGTGCTCTGCATCTATTGCGCCATTGGCCAGCGCGGCGATGCGGTGGCCAAGGTGATCGGGGCGCTGCACGATGCCGACATGATGAAGAACACCGTCGTCATTGCCGCCGGCGACGAGGACGCGCCGGGGCTCGCCTATATTGCTCCTTACGGCGCCATGTCGGTGGCAGAATCCTTTGCCGCCAAAGGCCGCGATGTGCTGGTGGTGATGGATGACCTGACCCATCACGCGCATGCGTACCGCGAGTTGTCGCTGCTGTTGCGTCGCCCTCCGGGGCGCGAGGCGTTTCCCGGCGACATCTTCTATGTTCACGCGCGTCTGCTGGAACGGGCGGGGCAGTTTACCCAGAGTGGCGGTGGTGGTTCGATCACCGTGCTGCCGGTGGTCGAGACCCAGGCCGAAAACCTCTCGGCCTATATTCCGACCAACCTGATCTCGATCACCGACGGACAGATCTACCTGTCGCCGCGACTGGTTCAGAAAAACCAGTTCCCGGCTGTTGATCTGGGTGTGTCGGTGTCGCGGGTGGGCGGCAAGGCGCAATCGCGCGCTTTCCGCGCGGTGGCAGGCAATTTGCGGGTGACGCTGTCGCAGTTTGAAGAACTCGAGGAATTTGCCCGGTTCGGCACCAGACTGGATGATCGGACGCGGGCGCGGTTGCAGCGCGGCGCCGCCGTGCGTGCTGCCTTGCGCCAGCCCGAGCGCGACCCGGTTTCAGCCGCTGTGCAGCTTTCGGTCTTGCTGGCGGCAATGGAAGGGCTGTTTGACGGGATGAGCGAAGCGAAGGTGGCGACGTCAATGACTGCCATCCGGGTGGCGATCGAGGCCGACGATGGC